>JADHRO010000002.1 GCA_016777395.1 Chitinophagales bacterium
CAAGTAATCTTCTTTCTATAATGAGCGGGAGACGAGATTCGAACTCGCGACCCCAACCTTGGCAAGGTTGTGCTCTACCAGCTGAGCTACTCTCGCTTATTTTTTCCCGTTTGATCCGGGAGAACATTCCCCATTCTTTCAAATGGATTGCAAATATACGTATAAAGTTAGAATTTCAAATACTAAAGTTGAATTTTATTTAACTCCTAAAACGCCGAGTAAAGCGCTTGTTATCGCTATGAAAACAGTTCGCCCTGCCTGACGAATCAGTGTATTTCTTTAGCGACTTAAGACTCATATCTATTCATAGATTTCGTTTAAGAATGGGGATATATGTATGGAGTATGCCGAAAAATATAGGATTTAAAGAAATACAACTTCTTTAAGTACATGAATACTATCTTGGCTGAAGGTTTTCTGCCAAGAATTTACACTGAACTTGACTCCTTTCTCATAGAATATCTCTTTCTCATAGCTAAACAAAACATTTTTATTCTTAATTAGTGCCTTGATAGAGCCATTTTCATACACTTGTAGCCACTTGACGTTTAAATCATTGTTCATTGTTGAGTAAGAGGCAATGGAGACTCCGGTATTGCTTGACGGATCCAGCATCATTATAGTATCGAGTGTGTATTCACCTTTAAAAATTCCCTTATTAATGTTGGCTTGTTTCAACAATTTTGATATTTCATCAAAACTCGTACTGTCTACCTCAATGCTATCTTTTGATTCTATTGTACCATCCAAATCTAGGCTTACATTCACATACTTTACTTCCTCAAGGAGGAGTTCTATCTCCGCCGAAATAAATTTTTCTGTATCAAAGTACAATGAGCTTTTTTCTGTTTTTTGCAGGTCACAAGCACCCAATAAAAAGAAGAGGACAACGAACAAGTATACATACATCTGCTTTTTAGAATAATACATCGCCTGTCATTTCCTGTGGTTTATCGATACCCATTAAATGCAATATACTGGGTGCAATATCACCCAATTTGCCTGCCTTCAAAGTTTTGTACTTATCATTACTAATTAAGAATAAAGGAACTAAGTTTTTAGTGTGGGCAGTATGCGGGCTTTCATCCATGTTTACCATGATGTCAGCATTGCCATGGTCTGCAGTTAAAAATATGGTATAATCCAATTCTAAAGCTGCTTTCACAACATCTTCAACACAAGAATCTACGGTTTCAGCAGCGGTAACAGCAGCTGAAAAAATGCCGGTATGACCAACCATATCAGTATTTGCAAAATTCAAACACATAAAATGCGGCTCCTCTTTCTTCAAAAAATCAAGCGCTTTTTCCTTTAGAGGAAGGGCGCTCATTTCGGGTTGTAAATCATAGGTGGCAACTTTAGGTGAATTCTCCATGATTCGATACTCTTTATCAAAGGGCTCTTCTCTTCCCCCCGAAAAGAAAAAACTAACATGAGGATATTTTTCGGTTTCTGCCATTCGGACTTGCTTCAGACCGTGCTTGGCAATTACTTCTCCTAAAGTATTTTGTAGGTTGTCCTTTTCAAACAATACTTTAATATTCGTGAATGTATCATCATAACTCGTCATCGTGGTGTAATGCACGTTCAGTTTGTGCATGTTATAATCGCGCTTATCGCGCTGAGTAAGTACCTCAGTAATTTCACGACATCGGTCGGTTCGAAAGTTAAAGCAAAGCAAAGCATCGCCTTCTTGCACTAATCCTTTTTCTTGCTTATTGGCGTCCACGATAGATATGGGTTCAATAAATTCATCCGTTTCTCCATTGGTATAAGCCTGCTCAATCGCTTCAATAGGGTCTGTAAATGTAGCGCCTTTGCCAGCTGTTAGTAAATGGTAAGCCTTACTTATTCGTTCCCATCGCTTGTCTCTGTCCATGGCAAAATATCTACCTATAATACTTGCTATCTCAGCTTTTGAAGAATGAATGCTTTTTTGCAATTCTTCTATAAATCCTTTGCCAGATTTTGGTGCACAATCACGCCCATCCATAAAACAATGAATACGTATTTTTTCAATGCCATATGCATCAGCATACTTGCATAGAGCTACTAAATGATTGATGTGCGAGTGAACACCACCATCAGAAACCAATCCCATTAAGTGCAACACTTTTCCAGACTTTTTTATATACTTAAAAGTCTCATTCAGTTTGATGTTTGACGATAACTCACCTGTGTTTATTGACTGATTGATTCGTTGCAACTCTTGGTAGACCACACGCCCTGCCCCTAGATTCAGGTGGCCTACCTCACTATTTCCCATTTGTCCTTTAGGCAAACCTACTGCTTCGCCATATGTAATCAGGGAGCTATTGGGATATTTATCATATAAACTATCTACAAAAGGAGTCTTTGCTTGAGCTATTGCACTTCGCGCTGGGTCCAATTCTTTTCCCCAACCATCCATAATTATTAGCGCTATTTTTTTATATTTGTTGGACTTACTCAATTTGAAACTTTATTTACCTCAAAATTAAGACTTTTTTAGGCAAATTTGGTCTTATTGGCACAATTTTGGATACCTTACAATAGAATATAAAGAGGAGCAATAATGAAAGCTTTAGTAAATATTAAGTCTATCTGTCTAACGATTATGTTAGCATCTTGCATAGTGGTCTCTGCGCAAAGTTTTTCAAGCATTGGAAGTGCTTTTCAGAATGGAAATTCAAGTACCTTGGCTAAATATTTTGATGGCAATGTGGAGTTGACTATTCTGAATACCGAAGCGGTATACAGTAAAGGTCAAGCAGAAATGGTCATTAAGAACTTCTTTAACAGTAACAGTCCTAATGGCTATAAAGTGGTTCATAATGGGGATTCCGGAAGTGGTGCGAAATATCAAATTGGCGAATTAAAAACATCTTCTGGTTCATACAGGACTTATGTGTATGCTAAAGATAAAATGGGCTCAATGCTCATTCAAGAAATTAGAATAGAAAAAAATTAGGGCTTTAAGCCTCAGGTTTTGTAAATTTAGTCCCGATTTCAAATTCATGATAATCGGGATTTTTTTATTATGACAGTAGATGAATTTATAGATTTAGCTTTACAAGAGGATCTTCAAGATCCAAAGATGGTGATTCCTTATGGTGACCATACCTCTCGGGCTACCGTTAAATCTGGAATTACTCAAAAGGCACGTGCACTGATCAAACAAAATGGTGTGTTAGCAGGTATCGCGCTTGCCAAGCAAATTTTTCAAAAGATAGATCCTAATTTAAATTTCCAAGAAAATGGATTTCAAGATGGTGATAAGGTAAATGATGGGGATGAAGTTTTTTATCTGGAAGGGAGTTCGAAGAGTATGCTTACAGGTGAAAGACTAGCCCTAAATTTTATGCAACGGATGAGTGGTATAGCTACCTTGAGCAGGGAGTATGTCAATGCAGTTGATGGTACGGGAGTGAAAATTTTGGATACACGAAAGACAACGCCTAATTTAAGATACTTTGAAAAATGGGCAGTGAAAATTGGTGGAGCAGAGAATCATCGCTTTGGCTTGTATGATATGATTATGATAAAAGATAATCACGTAGATTTTGCCGGAGGTATAGAAAAAGCAATTGATGCAGCTAATAATTACCTTGAAGCACATAATTTTACTGTACCAATTGAGATTGAGACCAGAAGCTTTGAGGATGTTCAACGAGTAATTAATCACGGAGGAGTTCAACGAATTATGTTAGATAATTTTACAGTGAATCAGGCATTTGATGCAATCGATTTCATCGCAAAAAGAGTGGAGACAGAGGTTTCAGGAGGCATTAATTTAGATACAATCCGTGCCTACGCTGAGGCGCAACCCGACTTCATATCTGTTGGGGCTTTAACACATTCATATACAAGCTTGGATATTAGCTTAAAAGCAATGCTATAAAGTACTAAGGTGAAAAAAAATATTCGATTTATTGTCAATCCTATTGCCGGAGGGATTAAAAAGAAAAACTTACCAGAGCTAATTGAGGCTTATCTAGATAAGGATAAATTTCAATATTCAATTGTATACACTGAGCGTGTTGGTCATGCTACTCAACTAGCCAACGATGCAGTGAATAAGAATGTCGATATCATTGTTGCCGTTGGTGGAGATGGTTCTATTAATGAAATTGCCAAGGCCATTGTTAATTGTGAAATCGTACTCGCAATTATACCGCTAGGTTCGGGCAATGCATTGGCCCATCATTTAAAGCTTCCCGTAAAAAATATTAAAAAGGCTATTGGAGTAATCAATTCAGGAAAGCAGATTCAAATTGATACCCTAAGTTCCAATAACGGAGAGGTTGTATGTTTTGCAGGAATAGGCTTGGAGGCGATTGCTGCCAGAACCTACCGGCACCTCCGTTCAAGAGGATTATTAGCCTATGTTTGGGCAGCTATCTTGAGTATATTTTTCAAGTATAAACCTCAAAAAGTCGAATTTGAGATAGATGGACATCTTAGAGAGGAGGAGGTTTATATGTTTACGGTATATAACGCTCGATTCTTGGGCTATAAAATTGCAAAAGTGGAGCAAGTATCTTTAGTAGATGGATTAATGCACATGGTTATAATAAAAACATTTGCCATGTGGAAGTTGCCTTGGATTGCTATTTTAGAGCTTACAGGGAAAATCCACTTGGCTCAGGAAGCAGAGATTATTGCGGCTAAAAAACTGAAAATCCACTTGCCTAAAAAGGCACAGGCTCAGCTTGATGGCGATTCATTTATTACAAGTTCAGCTTTTGAAATACAAGTGAATGCTTTATCTTTAAACCTAATCGTACCGAGCACTACAGAGAATTATTAATTGTATCACCATGGCAAAGAAAATGAGACTAGAAGATTTGAAGGGTTTGGCTTATTCCACTGACCCAGATAATGTTTCAGCTGACGAAATTGAAGAAATACCTGCCCTTGAACCGGATGAACAAAAACTTTATGTCAGCTTGGACAAGAAGCAGCGAGGCGGCAAAAAAGTCACTTTGATAGAAGGTTTTCAGGGACATGAAGACGATATCAAGCAATTGGGCAAAGATTTAAAGAAATTATGCGGATCGGGTGGAGCAGTCAAAGATGGAGAAATTATAATCCAAGGCGATTGCAGAGATAAAGTTGTCAGTTTTCTTCAAAAAGAAGGCTATCGTGTAAAGCGAAAAGGCGGGTAAAAAAGCATCTCAAATCACCTATTGCTTGAGGGATAATTCATTTACTCTGCCCAAACTTTCAATCCTTCTGTGCAATTCGTACAAATATCAATGCTCTTTCTATTATTTACCAACTGCCCACGAAAGGCTTTATAATTCTTATTCCCCCAAATACTTTGAAAGCTATGCGTTTGAAGACTACCCATTTCGTATTTTGCATCTTTATCAAAACAACAGGGCACAATGTTTCCATCCCATGTCACCACGCAACTGTGCCACAACTTCCAGCACTTATTCTCCAACTTGTTTTTTATGCGATAACTCCCATCTTCGTTTTTGCGATACCTCGAATATTGTTCAATACTTGGGATCAACTCGTTCCCATTTTTGAAGTCATAAACTTGAGCGGTTTTCAATTTTACTTCGTCAACTCCCAAATCTTTACCTAATTGCAAAATTTCTGGAATCTCATGTTCATTAGGTTTAACCACCAAAAACTGAATAATTATGTGTGGGGTGCTACTATTTAACTGGCTTTTGGCTTTTACTAAATTTTTAGTTCCTTCTATGACTTTAGCTAGTTTACCTCCTTTACGATAGCTTTCGTATGTTTCTTGGCTTGCACCATCTATTGAAATTAAAATCCTATCCAAGCCGCTTTGTACTGTTTCAGTGGCTTTTCTTGGGCTTAAAAAATGCGCATTTGTTGAAGTCACTGTATAAATATTCTTCTCACTCGCCGCTTTAACCAGACTTAAGAAATCTGGATGGAGATATGGTTCACCTTGAAAATAAAAGTACAGGTAAATTAAATCTCTCTGCACTTCATGGAGGAATTTGTTGTAAAAATCAACGGACAAGGTCCCCGTATCACGTGTAAAAGATTTTAATCCGCTTGGACACTCGGGACAACCTAAATTGCAGGAGGTAGTTGGCTCGATGGAAATATTGAAGGGTAAACCCCATTGAATAACTCTATTCATTTGGGAGGACAGGAAAAAGGATGCAATCACCTTTGTGGCATTCCAAATTTTCCTAAAACTTAGTTTCCTGATAAAGTTTAAACTGTCTCTCCATTTAATCACAAGCACAAAGTAAATAGTTTTCTACTAATCGAAGGTAGTTGTGCATAGAAGAAACTCAATTTTAAAAATTGTTAAGTTCTCCTTTAATAGCATGAATTATATAACTTTGCAAAGCATGTCGGTAAAGGTTCAAAATTTATCTAAACTATACGGAAGTCAGCGGGCGGTAGACAATATCTCTTTTGACATCCCTGATGGCCAAGTCATAGGATTTTTAGGTCCTAATGGAGCAGGCAAATCAACCACAATGAAAATGATTGCTGGTTTCATTGAACCAAATGCTGGTAGTATTGAAGTTTGTGGAATTCCTGTTCTTGAACAAGCCATACTTGCCAAACAAAAAATAGGCTACCTTCCAGAGAATAATCCACTTTACTATGACATGTATGTCAAGGAGTATTTAGCGTTCGTAGCCAATGTTTACGGCATTAGGTCTATTAAGAATAGGGTAGCAGAGATGATTGAAATGACAGGCTTGGATCGAGAGCAACACAAAAAAATTCAGCAGTTATCCAAAGGGTATAAGCAGCGTGTTGGTCTAGCGCAAGCCATGATACATGACCCAGAGGTTCTAATATTGGATGAACCTACTTCAGGTTTAGATCCCAATCAATTGGAAGATATCCGTTCCTTAATCGTTAACTTGGGCAAGGAAAAAACAGTCATTCTCTCCACCCATATTATGCAGGAGGTAGAGGCGATGTGTGAACGCGTTATTATCTTAAATAAAGGTAAAATTGCTGCGGATAACCAAGTACGCCAGCTGAAATCTGGAAATAAAAAGACGCAGCTGGTTCGTTTAAAAATTAAAGGAAAGTCTGCGAGTAAATTGCAGCTTGACCATGTTAAATTTAAGGATATAGCCAACGGTTTTGTACTTGCTCAATCCAATAACCATGAAGTTTTAACTGAAGAAATATTCAGGTATTGCATGAGTAAAGAATGGGTTTTACAACATTTATCACAAGAAGAAACTTCATTGGAAGACGTCTTCAAAGATTTGACAAAATAGATGTGGACGATTTTTAAAAAGGAAATGAATCAGTTTTTTAGCTCCCTTGTGGGTTATATTGCTATTGGCATTTTTCTAGTACTAAGTGCACTATTCACTTTTGTATTCCCTTCTACTTCTGTTTTGGATACTGGTTTTGCTAGCTTGGATACTTTTTTTAGTAATGCGCCTTTGTTCTTCTTGTTCTTAATTCCTGCGATAACTATGCGAATGTTTGCCGAAGAGTTTAATACGGGTACCTTTGAATTATTGCTTACCCGGCCACTCAAAATTATAGACATTATTGGAGGTAAGTTTTTAGCTGCATTAATGTTGGTGGTGTTTGCTGTATTACCTACAATCGTCTATTATTTTAGCATATATAAAATAGCTGCACCTGAGGGAAATGTTGACACTGGAGGTATTATTGGCTCCTTCTTTGGGCTAATCATGCTAGGCGCATCTTTTGTTGCATTGGGTACGTTTAGTTCCGCAATAACCAATAATCAAATCATCGCTTTTTTAATAGGTGTTTTGTTCTGTTTCACCTTTTATATGGGCCTTGACTTTCTGGCAAAAATGCCTGTTTTTGTGGGTAGATTGGATTATTTTATAGAGCATTTAGGGATCAACGCGCATTACCTTGCTATGAGCAAAGGGGTTATAGATACTAGAGACCTACTCTATTTTTTAAGCTTAATCATCATTTTTTTATTGTTGACTAAAATTGTGTTAACCAAACGAAAGTAGTAAGTGAAGTTTTTCAGAGAAAATATCAACGCAATAATCATTGTTTTCATTTTGGTGACACTTAATGTGATAGGCTCCTTCTTTTTTACACGCTTGGATTTAACAGAAGAAAAGCGCTATTCAATTTCTGATCCAACCAAAGAATTTTTGAAAAATTTAGATGATGTGGTAACGGTTAGGGTTTACCTAACGGGAAATCTTCCCGCTGGAATGAGAGCGTTGGAGAAAAGTATAGAATCTACCCTTAATGAGTTTAAGGCTTATGCGGGCAATCAGCTTGAATTTGATTTTGTCGATCTCAATGAATATGAGCAAGAAGTTCAAGAAGAGGAGGGGAAGGTATTAATGAGTAAGGGCTTGAGCCCTATCAGTCTGACGGTTGTAGAATCAGGCGAGCAAACGCAGCGCGTTTTATTTCCGGGTGCAATAGTCATTTACAAGGGGAGAGTGATTAGTGTGAACCTTCTAGAAAATAAGGTAGGGTACGATCAGTATCAGATCTTAAATAATTCGATGGTCTTGGTTGAATATAAATTAGCCAATGCTATTCAAAAATTACAACAAACTCATCCTCCAGTTGTCGCCTTTAGTAATGGACACGGAGAGATAGGTCAAGAGCAGTTAGCTGAGGTTATTGAAGATCTTCAATCGGAACAATTTGCTGTTTCAACAATAGATTTATCGGTAGGCTATGGGATTGATAGTATGGTCGATGTGCTTGTCGTAGCCAAGCCAACCACGCCTTTTTCTGAAAAAGAAAAATATAAAATTGATCAATATCTAATGCGAGGAGGAAAAATTCTTTGGTTGATTGATCAAATTAATGTCGACATGGATAGCTTACAGGGCAAAGATTTTTACATGGCGGAAGCAAGAGACCTCAATATTGACGATATGCTTTTTCAATATGGGGTTCGAATTAATGATGATTTAATACTAGATCTTCAAAATACCAGACTTGAAGTGCAAACAGGAGTGCTAAATAACCAAGCGCAAACGCAGTGGTTTAATTGGCCTTATTTTAATTTGATGATAGGGAACAACAAACATCCAATATCTAGAAATCTAGCTCCAATTGCCGGTCGTTTTTCTAGCACTTTAGATACCATAAAAAGTGTCAATATTAAAAAAGAGATCTTGCTCAGCTCATCAAATTATAGTAAAGCACTATTTGCGCCAGCAAGAGTATTTATTGGCATGGTGAAAGACCCTATGGATCCAAGTTTGTTTACGCAAAAAGAGCTCCCTACTGCGGTGGCTCTCTCAGGGGAGTTTCCTTCCATTTTTAGAAACCGTGCATTTACCGGAGCTTATGCAGCAATGATCGATACTGTCGAAGGGCTCAAGTTCAGAGAAACAAGTGTTTCTAGCGCTAAGATGATTGTTGTTTCAGATGGAGATTTAATCGCTAATCAAGTGCGTAAAGGAAAACAACTACCGATAGGTTATGCGGTTTATGGAAATAATAATGATGCCATGGTGTTTGATAATAAGCCATTTTTCATCAATAGTATTGAATATTTGATTGATGCGAACAACTTGATTGAAACAAGAAATAAGGTGGTCAAACTTCGTCAATTGGACGCAATAAAGGTTAAAGAAAATAGAAATTTTATTCAATTAAATACCATGATTTCTCCCATTCTAATCTTAACTCTTTTTGGATTAATATTTACATTTGTTCGGAGAAGAAAATATGGCTCCACATGAAAAAGACAGGCTCCTATC
Organism: Chitinophagales bacterium; assembly: GCA_016777395.1. Classification (GTDB taxonomy): domain Bacteria; phylum Bacteroidota; class Bacteroidia; order Chitinophagales; family UBA8649; genus JAFMKE01. Next base: position 9,681 of record JADHRO010000002.1, read on the forward strand.
TAATTATTTTAATGCTGCTAATAGCTATGTGTTCTTGGCTATTCCTGCGAAATAACAAGCCAAATGAGGCAGAGCAAAAGGCATTCAATACACCAGAGATTGAAGCCTTAAGCGCCATTGAGTTAAAGGATAGACAAGGCAATTTTAGTTCCTTAAGTAAAGAAGGACAGGAGTGGTTGCTGGAAGATCGATTTCAAGTAAGTAAAATTACTTTAAATGACTTGTTGTACGCCTTAGAACATATGGAAGTTGCTTATGCTGCCCCCTCCGTCGCGATAGACAATGTTTTAAAACAAATGATTTCCAATTCTACAAAAGTAAGTTTGTTTAGAGATGGGGAAGAGGAGCCCTATAAAGTATTTGTAGTAGGAGGTCCAAATCACGACCAAGACGGAACATACATGATCATGGAGCTTGACGGTAAAGCTGCCGATCGTCCCTATCTAGTTAAATTACCAGGATTTAAAGGCTACATAACATATCGCTTTACAGCGATAAGAAGTCATTGGGTAGGTAAGCAATTCACCCACGTATTGGCAGATGAAATAAAACGGGTTTCATTAGAATACTTTCAGGTAGATAGTTTGCAGTCCTTTGATATTATAAAAACAGGGAATGACTATACCCTGCTAAATGGGGTTAATCAACAGAATAGTGAAGATTTAAATCTGGACCTTTTAAATGAATATTTTAGTGGCTTTAGAAATTTAAGTTTTGAAAGATTTTTGGACAGCATCCCCAATCAAGATAGTATAGTCAATCATTTGCATTTTGCGGATTTAAGTATTGACTTAAATTCAGGGGATACTAAAAAGATAAGCATATATTTCAAGCCATTTCCCAAACAAGAGAATTTGCCATTAGATGATGGGGGGGGTATGGAAATAATAGATCAAGATAAATTGTATGCTTTTGATCATTCCAACCAATCATTTTATACGATTCAGTACTACACCTTCGGTAAGCTATTTGCAAAGGCTGATCAGTTCAATTTGTAAGGGAGATGCGGTGACCTAGAGATGCCCGATAAGAAAAAGATTTAAAAATTAAGATAATAGGTAGCTTTGTCGCTATATTTGTATGAATTAAATCAAAAAGAATACTATGCGTTTTGTTGTATCAACCACCCAGTTACTTAAGAAACTTCAAATGATTAGCGGAGTTATTAGTTCCAATACAGTTTTGCCTATTTTAGAGGATTTTCTTTTCGATATAAAAGATGGAAAAATAAAAGTTTTTGCTACCGATCTTGAAACTTCTATGAGTACAGAAATTGAAGCGGAATCTAAAGAGAGTGGTAAAATCGCTATTCCTGCAAAAATATTGTTGGATACGCTTAAGACACTCCCTGAACAACCATTGACCTTTTCTTTTGATGAAAAGAATTTTGGAATCGAGATTAGTTCATCTACGGGTAAATATAAATTGGCTGGGGAAAATCCTGAAGATTTTCCGAAAATACCGACTGCCGAAGATTCATCTGAAGTTGAAATTCCTTCTGAAATATTGGGTAGAGCTATCACCCAAACGCTATTTGCAGTGAGTAATGATGAATTGCGACCTGCAATGACTGGTGTTTATTTTCAATTACAACCAGATGGTATGACATTCGTATCTACTGATGCATCAAAATTGGTAAAATATAAGCGAAGTGATATGGTGTCAAAGGATCCTGCTTCGTTCATTGTTCCCAAAAAAGCTTTACAATTATTGAAAGGAAGTCTTCCTGCGGAGGATACGCAGGTTGTAGTCAGCTATAACTCATCCAACGCCTTTTTTAATTTTAGTAATACAAAGTTAATTTGTCGTCTGGTAGATGCTAAATATCCAGATTACAACGCGGTTATTCCGGTAGATAATGATAACTTATTAACGCTTAATCGTATTGACTTTTTAAATACTTTGAAGCGAGTGAGCATATTCTCAAATAAAACAACTTACCAGTGTGTTTTAAATATTTCAGGCACCGAGCTTAAGGTTTCTTCTCAAGATTTGGACTTTAGCAATGAGGCTTTTGAGCGTATAAATTGCACCTATGATGGAGATGATTTGGAAATAGCTTTCAATGCTCGATTCTTGATAGAAATGTTGGGCGTATTGGAAACAGACGAAATAAAAATTGAATTATCTTCTGCTACAAGAGCTGGAATTTTAGTTCCTGGTCAAGTTGAGGAGGGTGAACAATTACTCATGTTAGTTATGCCTGTAATGTTAAATCACTAAGCCATGTATAAGAAATTATTAATCACCATATTTTGTTTTTTAATTCTTGGAGTAGGTTTGCAGTCTTGCAGTAAAAGTACTTGCCCTACTTATGCTACAAGTGGACCATCTAAAGGGGTGAAGAAAAAAATTAAAAAAAGCCGAGCAGCATATTCTAAAAAAGACCAAAAGTCTAAACCTAAAAAAGGAAAAGCTGTTAAAGGCCTTGACGGATAAAGAAAAGCCGCTGCTTTTTTATTAGTATTTTTTTCACGATTTTGTTTTTAGTTTCCGCTATTCATTACGCCGTCTGAGCTCGTTACCCTGAAAGTGGTTCTTCGATTCTCTTGATGCTTTTCTTCCGTGCATTCTATTCTATTAGTACACGAGTTAATGAGTTTGCTTTCTCCATAGCCTTTAGCACTTAATTGTTCTGCAGGTACTCCTTGAGACACAAAATAATCAACCACTGATTGAGCTCTGCGTTGACTTAAGTTAGCATTGTAAGAATCACTGCCTCGACTATCCGTGTGTGATCCAATTTCGATGGTTAAATCACTATTCTCCTCGAAAAAAGAAACTAACTGATCTAAAATGGGTAAAGACTCTTCACGTAAACTTGCCTTGTCATAGTCATAATAAATGTTTTGAATAACAATTTCCTTTTCGGGAAATATTTTTTCTAACTCAACTTCTTTATAGAGGGTAATCAGCAAGCTGTCTGGGGTTTTTAGGTTTTTAGTGCTAAAGGATATACGCTTATTAAAATAACCGGTTTTAGTCACTAAGATTGTATAATCGATATCTTCTTCCAAGGTAAATCTAAGCTTCCCATTTTCAGGACTTATTTTTTCCTGCCCTTTAAATAAAACAATTGCACCTTCTAAAGCTTGCATCCCCATAATGATGCTTTCACTATCTTCTGGATCTTCATATTGTTTTTCTAATACCGTTAAATCCAGTTCATACAGGTTGATAAACAACTTTTCGTAGAGGTATATATCATCACTTCCTTTACCAGCCTTTCGGCTGCTAGAAAAAATTGCTTTTTCTAGAATATAAGCGGTATCATTTTCCTTGGCTTCTTTTAAATAGACAAAGCTGAAATCATCAGCACCTGAATTTATAGGGTAAGGCAAGATAACTGAAGGGCCAAAGGCAAATTTGTCTGGACTTGCCCTGAAAATATCTAAGCCACCATAGCCTTGCTTTCCATTGGAGGCATAGTATAAGTTTCCTCGACTATCTGTGCTTGGAAATAATTCGTCTTTCGCCGTATTGACAGAATAACCTGCATTGTAGGGCTGACTCCATGCGCCTGCTTGTTTAATCATAAAGTAGATGTCATTGCCTCCATAGCCATAATTTGCATCACTTGAAAAATATAAGCGAGAACCATCATCACTTAAATGAGGCTGTCCTATGTTGACCGAATCAGAAAAGATGCTTAGAAGGTTTGGTTCGTACCAAAAATCTCCATCTGCCTCAGCTTTATAGATTCGGCAATAGCTATTGCCTAGCTCAAGGTAATCGCATCGAGTAAAATACATGGTCTCAAAATCTTTAGAGAAGCAAGCAGTGCCTTCGGCCATAGCCGTATTTATACCCTCATTAAAAGAGGACACCTTGCCCCAATAGTCTCCATCCCATTCAGCGATGAAAAGATCAGAACTTTTAGAATTATCCCAAGGTTGTTTTAAATCACCAGTACCTGATACTCTAGAACTTGTATATACTAAGGAATTATTTCTAAAGAGTTGACCAGCATAATCGGATGCATTCGAATTGATCTTTTCCAAATTCTGAACACGTAAATTATTTTTGCTGTCTGCAAAATCAATAATTTCTTGCAAAAACCTCAAATGCCCGGAGGTATTAAAAACATCCTTGCTTAGGGCTATATATTTCTCTAAATTTCCAATGGCTTGTTCATAATCTTCACTATACTTTTGTGCCAAGGCTAGATCAAAAACATATTGCGGATTTTGGTCCAAAGCGCTAATTTGCTTAAGTGCATCTACCTGGCCATCAGGCCTGTTCATTTCATTATATGTCTCAGCTAATAATTGAAGCTTTTCAATCTTTTTGTATAGATCATTTTCATTAGCTATTTCCTTACCAAGCAGGTCGGCAGCCAGCACATACTTTTTTTGTTCAAATGCTTTTGTCCCGCTATTAACTGCTACAGATCCGGTCTTGCAAGAAGCCAGAAGAGAAAAGAAAAATATAAGTTTAAGGAAGCTTCTCATTTAACCAAAGATAGTATGAATTTGAGAAGAATTATTCTTCTTTCAGTAAAATTTCTTCAGCAAAATCAATAGGAACATTAAAGGACACTCCCTTGCTCTTAAAGAGAGTTTGGATTTCCTTGCAGGATTATTGCTTCTCTTTTGATAATAAAAGTGTCAATGATTTTGATCCCGCATGATTTAGTATTTAACTAAATCGAATGGCTTTGATCGCTTCAATTTTGTTGACTAACATAGCGGGCAGCAAGAGGAATATAGCTGCCGTAGTCAAGGTGAAAACGTTCAGAAAAAGTAACCAGGTCCACTCTAGTTTAACTGGTGCATAATTGATATAATAGGAATCCTCCGGCAACTTTATCAGGTGGGTAACATCTTGAAGGATGCATAAACCTATACCTGCAATATTACCAATAATTAAGCCTAGTCCAATAATAAAGACCCCGTTCCAAACAAATATATTTCTAAGCTGCTTATTGTTGCTTCCAAGTGCTTTTAGCGTTCCTATCATCCTTGTTCGTTCTAAGATTAGAATCAATAAGGACGTAATCATATTAACTGCAGCTACCAAAAGCATAACGGCTAAAATGACAATTTCATTGGTGTTTTGCAAGGCTAACCAATTGAAAATGTCGGGCTTAAACTCCTTAATTGTTTGCGCATATAGGTCATTGCTTATGCTGTAGAAAATATCGTCACCTATCTTATCTAATGGTTCTTTTTGAATTTCCATTGCTCTTTCAACAGGAAGAAACATCGCCGCAATCTTTTTCCCGTATACATTCAATTTGGCTTCATACAAATGCTTATCCTCTACAAATAATTCAAATCCACCCACTTCATCCTTGGTCCATCCATTCAATTTTTGTATCACTGCAATATCTATCCAAGCATATTGTTTGTCAAATTCTTCCAAACCAGAATTGTAAATCCCGCTTACCTCGAAGCTACGTTTTCTAATCTTGGCATCATCTTCAAAAAAACTGATAAGTAACTTATCTCCAACTGTCACTTGAAGTCGTTTGGCCGTGATTGAGGAGATTAATATCCCCTTATTGTCCTGATTTTCCTCAAGCGGGAATAACTGCCCTTCAACCAGGTACTCTGAAAAGGGACTCGTTTTAAAATCTGCTCCGATTCCTTTTAAAATAATTCCCTCAAAATCTTCTTTGGTGTGCATGATTCCAGCTTTTAAAGCGACAGATTGCACATGGCTTACTCCTTCAAAATTCTCCGGGTGAGCATAGACTTCGCTTTGCTTGCTCACCGCTTCCTTATCTAGAGATTCTGCAGACTTAAATGGGGTGATAATTACATGGGCCCAAAATCCATATACTTTTTGGCTAATGGTTTGTTGGAATCCACTAATAAGCGCGGTAGCAACAATCATGACGGTCATGCTCAGGGCAACAGCCGCGATCGAGATTTTTAAAATAAACCTTGAAAATGCTTGATGCTGATTAAACGCTATTTTTTTAACAACAAAAAGTGGAAAATTCATATGCTAATTAAGTGCATAATTAATAGCTTTTATTAATAAAAAGAAACATAAAGCAAGTATTTTTGAGATGGAAATGAAACAATTTATTTATTTATATAGTATTTTCTGTATTTGTGGGCTCGGCTTCCAAGCTTGTTCTGCACAAGAATCAACTAGTGAAAATGGAAGTGCTGTCCCATCCACCACAGAGGATAGGGCTATTCGAACGGGTGCGGAAGTTTTAATGGATGATTGGAGTGTCATCCAAGATGTTCATGTCGGCTTGCTGGTCAATCAGACATCTAGGGTAGGAGACCAACATTTGGTCGACCTCTTATTAGAAAAAGGAATTAGCATAGGTAAAATATTTGCTCCTGAACATGGATTTAGAGGTGATGCGGATGCAGGAGAACATGTTAAGGATGGAGTGGATGCCAAAACAAGTCTACCCATTGTATCCTTATATGGTAGCCATAAAAAACCAAATACGGAAGATTTGAACGGACTCGATGTGGTTATTTTTGACATCCAAGATGTAGGGGCACGGTTTTACACCTATATTTCGAGTTTACATTATTTGATGGAGGCATGTGCTGAAAACGACGTGAAAGTGCTCGTGTTAGATAGGCCTAATCCCAATGGCGATATAGTCGATGGTAATGTTTTAGACATGGATTATAGCTCTTTTGTTGGCAAACATGCTATTCCTATATTACATGGGATGACAGTGGGTGAATATGCGCAAATGATTAATGGTGAATATTGGTTAAGTGATAGTGTCTTGTGTGAATTGGAGGTTATCTCTTGTGAAAACTATACGCATAAGGACAGCTATAGCCTTCCTATAAAACCTTCTCCAAATCTACCCAATGACCGAGCAATTAGGTCCTATCCCTCAACGTGTTTTTTCGAAGGTACAGTGATTAGTGAAGGTCGCGGCACAGTTAAACCGTTTCAAGTTTTTGGAGCGCCAAATATAGATGTTGAGTTAACTTCTTATGTTTTTGTTCCGCAAAGTATGCCTGGGGCAAAATACCCTAAATTTAAAGGGCAAGAATGCTTTGGTTTTGATATTAGCCATGTGCCAAATGATTTTGAGGAACAAAAAGGTGTGAATTTGAATTATCTAATTAGTGTTTATGCGCTTTATCCTGATAAGGATAAGTTTTTTCTTGAAAATGGTTTTTTTGATAAACTAGCGGGAGGGACTCAACTTCGTGAAGATATCATTGCAGGTAAAACCGCGGAAACTATTCGAGCATCTTGGCAAGATGATTTAATTGCCTTCAAATTGATTAGAAGTAAATATTTGATTTATTTGGATTTTGAATAAGTATAAATTTTAAGTGATGAGTGTTGAAATATTAGTCTATTTACTTATCGGTGCCAATGTCCTCTTTTCTTGGCAAGGTTTCGGCAATAGTGCGCTGTTTGACAAGTACAAGTTTCGTATCGGCAATATACTTTCAGGGAAAGAATATATTCGAATGTTTAGCAGTGCCTTCCTGCATGGTGATATGACTCATTTGTTGGTCAATATGATCGCCCTATATTCTTTTGGCTTGGCCATGGGATATAGTATAAGTACCACGCAGTTTGTCATTTTATATGGAGTGAGTTTACTTGCTGGCAATTTCTTGTCTTTATTTTTTAATAAGCATAACTATAACTATAGTGCAGTAGGAGCAAGTGGCGCGGTTAGTGGGGTGGTTTTCGCTAGCGTACTTTTTTATCCCGATGGGACCGTTTTGTTATTCTTTATCTTACCATTGAAAACATGGATTTTTGGCATTTTGTACCTCTTGTACTCTGTATACGGAATGAATAAGCAAAATGATAATATTGGGCATGAGGCGCATCTTGGTGGAGCCGTTGCAGGGGTGCTTCTTGCTTTGGCTTTCGAACCAAGTTTGGCAATGAAAAATTGGTGGTTGACAGCCGCGTTACTCATTATTCCATTAATCATGTTTTTCATAAAACCGAAAGGCGCTCAATCGGGAAATCGGTTCACAGTTTTCAATGATAATGAGCCCAAAAGAACGAAAAGAAGTATTGACGATTTATACTACAACAAGGAGTTTGAACGAGAGAAAGAGTTGAACGCTTTGCTCGATAGGGTAAATGAGTTTGGTATTGAAAGTTTGAGTGCGGCTGAAAAGACAAGGCTGCAAGAATTATCTAAATAAATGGATATGCGACAAATTTTATTGACAAATATTAAGGAACTTGTTCAGGTAAGGGAGAATGAGGAGCGTGTTGTTGCTGGCTCAGCGATGGCAAACCTACCTTCTATCAAAAATGCTTGGTTGCTGTTGAAGGATGATTACATTGAAGATTATGGTGAAATGGATACTTGTCCATCAGGAGACTTCAAAATTGTGGACGTCAAGGGAAAAATGATCTTACCTACTTGGGTGGATTGTCATACGCATATTGTTTTTGCAGCTAGCCGCGAAGAGGAGTTTGTGATGAAAATCAAGGGACAAACTTATGAAGAAATTGCTGCAGCAGGCGGAGGAATCTTAAATTCTGCTAGAAAATTGCGTCAACATAGTGAAGATGAGTTATACCAGCATGCTGCTGATCGACTGATTAAGTTAATTAAATTAGGGACAGGTGGTATTGAGATAAAAAGTGGCTATGGCTTAAGTAAAGAAAGTGAATTGAAAATGTTGCGTGTTATTCAAAGACTAAAGGCAAACTTTGATGTTCCAATAAAAGCAAATTTGCTCGCGGCGCATGCTATACCTGAGGAGTATAAGGGAGATCGACAAGGCTATATAGATCTTATTATACAAGAAATCATTCCGGAGGTTGCAGCACAAAATCTAGCAGAATTTATTGATGTCTTTTGCGAGGAAGGATTTTTTAGCGTAGAAGAAACGGATCAAATTTTAAAAGCTGGCCGAAAATATGGCTTACTTCCCAAAATTCATGCAAATCAATTAGCGATAAGTGGCGGTGTGCAGGTAGGTATAAAAAATGATGCGATATCTGTAGATCATTTAGAACAAATTGGCAAAGCAGAAATTGATGCCTTGAAAGCATCGAATACCATTCCAGTGGTTTTGCCGTCGTGTTCATTTTATTTAGGTATACCCTATGCTCCTGTGCGTGCCTTGATTAATGCAAATTTACCCGTAGCGATGGCCTCCGACTATAATCCAGGGAGCACGCCAAGCGGTAATATGAATTTTTTGGTAAGCTTGGCTTGCATCAAAATGAAGATGCTTCCTGAAGAGGCAATTAATGCAGCCACAATTAATGCTGCACACGCTATGGGTGTTCAAGATAATTTGGGTAGTATTACAAAAGGTAAACTAGCTAATTTTTTTATAACAGCTGCTGTTCCTTCGGTCCATTATTTGGCCTATAGTTTTGGTGAGAACTGTATTCAAGAGGTCTGGATCAAGGGCCGAAAGTATAAAGCTTGATAAGTCTGTTTTGTGTTTCAGTAAGCTGAGGCATCCACCATTTAATAAAGCCATCGTATCAAAAATGGTGAAGAGCCATTAACTTCTTTCTCAAGTTTGTAAAAAAAATGTGGTTTAGTTCTGGAAACAACCTATAAAATATATTTTTTCACTTTATAGGTTGAGATATGTTTCGAATAGTCCTATTTTTGTTTGGAGCTATGATACAAGCAATAATCATTTTATTTTATGTTGGTTTGATAGCTTATGGTATCCAAAGATTGCCGCTGTTTACAATCCATGGATTAAGTAAAAAGTTTATACTCTTTCTATTCCTTCTTAAAATTTGTGCAGGCTTAATCTATGTTTATTTTTCTACGCATATTATTAAGGCGGGAGATATAATGATGTACTATTCGGATAGTCAACTTATATACGCTCACTTGAGGCACGGTGATATACTTACATTTTTACAATTAAGCATAGGTCTAAATAATGTCCCTGTTACCGAAAACATTGCCTCCACGGTGGATTCAATGGGCTTTTGGCGTGATACTTCGGCCTATATGGTAGTTCGGTTCAATGCATTGGTAAATGTGTTGACCTTGGGATCTGGCATCTATGCAAATGCAGTTTTTTTTGCGTTTACATCTTTTTTGGGTTCATTCCTTTTCGCGAAGGTTTTGGCCAAAAAGCTACAAGCAAAGACTAGTGTATTGTTAGCGGTCTTTTTAACGCCAAGTGTTTGGTATTGGACAGCAGGTTCTCATAAGGAATCTCTTTGCGTGGCCTTAGTTGCTTGTATATTGTATAGTCTATTTTATCTTATTCACATTAAAAAATTTATTGCGATTATACTGGCATTAGCTTCCTTTGTTTTATTGTTTTATACTCGATTTTTTATAGCGGCAATGCTGATTCCTTCGCTGATGGCATACTATATGTATCGTATGAAGAGAACGTGGCACCCCCTGTTAGTCTTCACGTCTGTCTTTATTGCACTTGGTGGACTATCTTACTTGACACCAAAGATCCTTGGTATTCCAAACTTGGTTGATGCAGTTTTAGCAAAGAAGCAGTTATATGAAGCATTAGATAATGGAAATACTGCAATTGATTTGGGCGTTTATGAGGAGAGTTACTTAGGTATTATAGTCAACCTTCCCCAGGCGCTATTCAATACTATTGTTCGACCGCATTTCTTGGATATTCATTCACTCTTTCTTGGTCTTGCTAGTTTGGAGAGTCTATTGATTACTATATTGTTGATTACAGCACTTTTTTATGTAAAAAATTGTAGCTGGGATCAACAAGCCATAGTTTTTCTATTGCTTACTTTCGGTATGACTTATTTGCTGCTTACCGGTTTGATAGTTCCAAATTTGGGCGCAATACTCAGGTATCGTAGTGTTGCATTGTTTTTTCTTGTGCCTTGTTTAGTTTATCTGTGGACAAGAAAGGACGACCTAGTTGCCTGAATTAAGTATAAATATTGAGTCATTTTAATTCAATTGGCACTTTTGTGGATAAAAAAGGCATAAATTTCAACTAAAAAGGTGTAAAAAATAGCTTTTCCGTTTAAATTTGTGAAAAAATTTATAAATAAATGGATAATTCTAGAAAATCAAGTGTAAAAACTGCAACCCACCGCAAAAAGATAAACGTTAAGCTACCGAATAAGAGGATATCCGAATATTATGCGGAGAATGTTTTTACGGAATCGACAATGAAGAAATATCTTTCTGAAGATGCATTTTATAGCATTCAGAATGCTATCAGCGCAGGAAAAAAGATTGATAGAAATACAGCCGATCAGGTGGCTGCAGCTATGAAGTCTTGGGCAATGGAGAAAGGAGCTAAATCATATACGCATTGGTTTCAACCTTTAACAGGAAGTACAGCAGAGAAGCACGATACCTTTTTTGTTCCCTCAATGGATGGGGAAGGAATGGAGACATTTACGGGGTCTGAATTGATTCAACAAGAACCTGATGCTTCTTCTTTTCCAAATGGCGGAATTCGTCAAACTTTTGAAGCAAGAGGATATACAGCATGGGACCCTACCTCTCCTGCCTTTATTATGGAGATTGGTGATGGTATTACATTATGTATTCCAACAATTTTTATTTCATATACTGGAGAAAGTCTAGATCATAAAGCTCCGTTGTTAAAGTCCTGCCACTTTTTAGAAAAAGCAGCATTGCCCGTAGTTAATTTATTTGACAGGCATGTCACTAAGGTACATTCAACCTTAGGATGGGAACAAGAATATTTTGTGGTTGATGAAGCTTTATTTTATGCTAGGCCCGATTTGGTGTTAAGTGGAAGAACATTAATTGGTCATGCTCCTGCTAGAGGGCAACAATTGGATGATCATTATTTTGGAGCTATTCCTGAGCGAGTGTATGACTTTATGTTGGATTTTGAAAGAGAAGCGCATAAGTTGGGTATTCCGGTTAGAACTCGCCATAATGAGGTGGCTCCAAGTCAGTTTGAGCTTGCACCAATGTATGAGGAAATGAACGTAGCAGTTGATCATAATCAACTGATTATGGATGTACTGGAGAGAGTGGGTAAGCGACATAAGTTAGCGGTTTTGATGCATGAAAAACCTTTTCAAGGCGTCAATGGATCAGGTAAGCATAACAATTGGAGTTTAAGTACAGATACCGGTAAAAATTTGTTGTCGCCAGGCAAGACCCCAAAGACTAATTTAATGTTCTTAACCTTCTTTGTCAATGTGATTAAAGCGGTCAATGAGTATTCAGATTTATTACGTGCAGCCATCGCTACAGCGAGTAATGATCACCGACTAGGGGCAAATGAGGCTCCTCCTGCTATTATTTCAGTTTTTATAGGTTCTCACTTAAGTTCGGTGCTAGAGGAAGTAGCAAAGCGAGTGGACCATGGTCGTTATGATGAGGATAAAAACGGAAGTCTTAAGTTAGACATTCACAATAAGATTCCAGATGTTTTGTTGGATAATACGGACAGAAACAGGACTTCTCCTTTTGCTTTTACTGGAAATAAGTTTGAGGTTCGAGCGGTAGGTAGTACCGCAAATTGTGCATGGCCAATGACAGTATTGAATACGATTATGGCTAATCAATTGACGGACTTTAAAAAGGAAGTAGATAAATTGATAAAAGGTGGAGAAAAGAAGGAAGGTGCAATTTTACGCGTAATTCGTCGGTATATCAACGCTTCACAAAATATCTTGTTTGAAGGCGACAATTATAGTGATGAGTGGGCTCAAGAAGCAGAAAAAAGAGGATTGAGTAATGTAAAAACAACGGCTTATGCTTTAGATTTTTTGAATACGAAAAAAGCCAAAGATGTATTTATTAAAAACAATATTTTCAGTGATGTTGAGCTAGAAGCAAGAAGTGAAATATTTTACGAAGCCTACACCATGAAACTTCAGATTGAAGCCAGGACCATCGGAGAGATGGCATTGAATGAAATCTTGCCTGTTGCTATTACCTATCAAAACAACTTGATTGCTAATGCACGTGGTTTGAAAGATCTAGGACTTAAAAAGGGGAGTTATCAATCTCAACTAAATTTGATAGAGCGTATCTCTAGCCATATTCAGGTAATCGAAAATGATGTGGCTGAAATGATAGAAGCAAGAAAGAAAGCGAACAAGTTGGAAGGAGCTTCCGAGATGGCTAAAGCCTATTGTGATGACGTAAAGCCTTATTTTGATACGATACGATACAATTGTGATAAGTTAGAGCTGATAGTGGATGACAAACTATGGCCTATACCGAAGTATCGAGAATTGTTATTTTTAAGGTAGTTTCACTTAGTTGATAATAAAAAAACGCCCAGTTATGCTGGGCGTTTTTTATTGATAAAATTTGAAATTTAGTTTCACTGATCTCGAATATAATTTTCATTTTACTTGCAATCAGAATTTAATCTGTAAAAAGTTTGTCCATTCATTTCAAAGTTTGCTTGACCACCTTCGCATACAAATGTGACTGGAGTTACCAATTCATTTCCAAAATTCAAATCAACATGGAGTGTATCATTTTCAAATGTATAATTAAGAACTTCGGGTATATGATTTGAATCCCCTGCTGTATAGGTATTGTAAAGAGAATCACAATTATCAATACCACAGTAGTAAGTATAGCGTAATCCATCTTCATAAAGGTACATAGTGTTTGGATTGTTTGCTCCATAAGTCCATTTTCCTTCCATGTCATAGTATGGCGCAGGGAGGTTGACGGCCTTCTCACATGAGGTAAAAAATAGGGCTATTGTAAAGAATGATAGAAATACGTTTTTCATAATTTTTTAAAGATATACTTAAAATTTAACCAAATGTATCTTTATTGTTGAACTTATAAAATGATTAATCACAGCTTAAATATGCTTAACGGTTTTTTGCACTAAAAAAGCCCAGTGCTTTCGCACTGAGCTTTCCTTGTGACCCCGGAGGGATTAGCTCGCTATCGCTAATGATCCTTTTCGAAATGCTTGTTATGCTCGAGCATAAAGCTCACATGCATCAGCAGGTACTGTCTTTTTTCTTTTATCACCTCACATGAGCATAGCTCATATTTGCTCTAAAATAAAAAAGCCCAACACTATGTGTTGAGCTTTTTTTGTGACCCCGGAGGGATTCGAACCCCCAACCATCAGAGCCGAAATCTGACATTCTATCCAATTGAACTACGGAGCCAATAAGAAGTGCAAAGGTAGATATTCTTTGTAAGAAGCATCCTTATTCCAAGGACAAAAATTAGAACGCCCTTAATTTTTTGCCTAGTTCTCCAATGCTTGGCACAGGAAGCTTATAGTAAAGCAAAATATACTATTTTTACAATTCATTTATATAACTCAAGTTAATATGGATCAAAATACACCAGCTTACTCAAGAACAATAATGACGGAAATAGTCTTGCCCAATGACGCAAACGCTTTAAATAATCTAAGAGGAGGCAAGATCTTGCATTGGATGGATATTGCTTCTGCAATTGCAGCAGGGAAGCATGCAAAAGCTGTGGTGGTGACTGTTTCTGTGGATCAGGTTTCTTTTGACAATCCAATTAAAATAGGCGATGTTGTTACCATTGAAGCCAAGGTCACAAGAGTCTTTAATACATCTATTGAAACCTATATTGAGGTTTGGGCGGAAAATCTACCATCACAAAACAGGTACAAATGCAATACAGCTTACTATACATTCGTAGCTTTGGATAGTAACGGAAGACCGAAAAAAGCGATTCCTATTACCCCTGAAACAGCCGAGGAGAAAAATCAATTCGAAGGGGCCTTGAAAAGAAGAGAAATAAGACTTATTTTGGCAGGAAGAATACAAGCAACTGAGGCGGAAAGTTTCAAAGCACTGTTTAATCAATAGTAAAAGCTCACTGATGATCAAAATACTAAAGAAATCAGGCAATGCCCTAATTGAAATCAAGAATTTCGAAAAAGGTTGTTGGGTAAATATTTATCCACCCTTTTCCAAAGAGAATCTGGAGGAAATAGCTCAAATACACGATTTACCCTTAGATTTCTTGACGGATTCCTTAGATAGAGACGAGCAAAGTAGATTTGAGTCGGAAGAAGAGACGGATTTAGTTGTGGTCAATACCCCTATTTTAAATAATGACCTTATTGATAATGAAGCTCTGTACCTAACTATTCCAATCGGTATAGTCAGTAAGCCAGAATATATTATCACGATTTGCAGCTATGAAAATAGAGTGATTGATGATTTTCTTTTGAATAAAATCAAAGGGTTTGATCCCGCAGATCAAAGCTTGTTTACACTTCAATTATTCAATCGTAATGTGTATTACTTTCAGTACTATCTGCGCGAAATTAACAACAAGCGCTACTCTTTTGAAAGCGAAATTTACCGTTCATCAAGGAGTAAGGATTTAAAACGCTTATTGAATTTGCAAAAAAGCTTAATCTATTTTGTGACCAACCTTCGGAGTAACGATTTAATGATGAACAAGCTTCGACGAACCAATTTTTTAAAAATCAGAGAAGATGAGCATAAGGAGGATTTTTTAGAAGATGTTGTTGTCGATAGTGGTCAGGCTATTGAGATGGCAGATATTTACACCAATATTTTAAATGGAACAATGGATTCTTTTGCTTCAATTATTTCTAATAATTTAGGAATTGTTGTTCAGCGCTTGACGGCAGTGACAATTGTATTAATGGTTCCCACTTTATTTGCAAGTTTTTATGGAATGAATATTCGTTTACCACTCCAAGAGGGTTACGAGCATAGCTATATTCCATTCATCGTCATTATTGCACTATCCCTTGTATTTTCATTTGTCTTAGGGTGGTTTTTTATGAAGAAGAGATGGTTTTAAATAATATTTAATGAAGAAATGGATTCTTGGTTTTGTGCTTGCCCTGGTATTCGTGCCTGTTTTACTGCTAATATTTAGAAAGGATAATGTTGTTTCCAGACAAGAGGCTATAGACCTCTGCGAATCTAATCATTCAAAATACTACAACTGGAATGATATCGAAGTTCATTACACGGATCAAGGTGCTGGAGATACAGTGATTTTTATGATTCATGGTTTTGGTGGCTCTCATAAAAACTTTAGCGTTATCGCCGAGGAATTGAGAGAAGACTATAGAATTATCTGCATTGATTTACCTGCTTTCGGACTTTCAGAAGTTCCAAAAATTGATTTGAAAAATGATGAGCTCTTTGCATATTATCAGCGCTTTATTCGATCCAGTATTGATCTTCTTGACCTAAAGTATTACCATTTAATGGGCAACTCCATGGGCGGATGGATAGCCTGGGATTTAGCAGCGGAAAGTGATAGTAATTTGTTGTCTCTTACTTTGTTAAACAGTGCTGGTTTTGGCATGGAGAAAGTGAAAGGCGCGGCTACGGAGTGGATGACTGGCGCATTTGGCGGTTTTATTTTTAAAAAAGGGGTCCCATTTCGTATGTCTAAATCTAATGCGGAAAGATGTTTTAGTGATGACTCTAAAATTAATCTAGATCGAGTTGAGAAAAACTATTTTATGTTAAATAAGGAAGGTACTTTCTCTTGGATGTTACAAATGGCGGGTAGTATAGTACTTCCCGACACTGCGTTAATCGCTCAGATAAATTGCCCTAGTTTAGTTTTATGGGGAGATGATGATCAAATTGTCCCGGTAGATCATGCGGATAAATTTGAGGCTCTTTTACCTAAGAGCAAGAAGATTATTTACGAAAAATGTGGGCATACACCACAAATGGAATATCCGAAGCAAGTTGCTGTTGATTGGAGAAATTTTATACGAGAAATATAGATAAAATGATTGTAGGACTTATACTTCTTTTACTCATTCTGGTCTTGTTTTTACGCTTATTGCTTCGTGAGAATCATGCGGTTTCCTTAAATCATGCCAGAGAAAAATACCAGTTAAGCGAGTCTCAGTATTTTGATTTTCATGGATTATCCTGTCACTATGCGGATCAGGGTGAAGGGGATGTCTTAATTATGGTGCATGGCTTAGGGGATTCTTTCAAGATATTTGATCCTATCGTACAAAGACTTAGCCAATCTTATCGCTTAGTTCGGGTGGATTTGCCAGGATTTGGATTAAGTGATGTTCCAAAAAGTTTTGAACCACTAGGCGAACCGGTTGAATACTACAGGGCATTTATGGATTATTTTACTGAGGAACTTGGGGTATGTGAGTTTCATCTTATGGGAAATTCACTTGGTGGATTAGTTTCTTGGGAATTTGCTCTACAAAACCAACAAAAGCTTAAAAGTTTGTGCTTGATTGCGAGTGCAGGATATGAAATGGAAGTCGTCAAGCATAATATATCTAAAGGAGTGCTTCATTTGATTCCTAAATTTTTGCTGCATAGAGGAATGCCGTATAGTATGGCAAAAAAAAATTTGGCTATGGTTATTAAGCAAAGGGTTTATCGAACCAAATCCTTGATTGATATCCATTATGATATGATTAATACAACGGGCACATTGGCTTATTTCATACAAATGTTAAGTTTTGATTCTAATCCTAACATTAAGGAGCTACATCATTTAAAAACGCCAACCCTGATAGCTTGGGGTCAGCAAGATAAAGTTATCCCTGCGCATCACGCAGCAAAATTTGCTGAAGATATTCCAAACTCCCAAACAAAAATTTATTCTAATTGTGGGCATTATCCGCAAGTTGAGTATAGCAATAAGTTCGTTGAGGATTGGTTGAGTTTTGCGCAGGGCGAAACTCCTGGTTAGGCAGAAACAAAAAACTTGCGACTTAGTATTATGATATTGCTTCTTTTGAAAGAATTATTGATTGGTAAAGTTGTAGCTACCCTCTTCTTGGAGGTAAGCATTGATAAAGTCATTGGCACTTGAACGTTTCTTTCCTTCCATTTGCAGACCTATCAGTTGGATCGGCTGGCTACCCGTCCCAACCAAGAGATGTTTATTTACAATAGAAATTTCTCCAGGCTTGAGCGTTTGCTCAGAGTCAATTAATTTGCTGGTTTGGATTTTTATGACTTTTCCATGGAGTACAGTAAAAGCTGTAGGGAAGGGATTTAATCCTCTGATCAAATTATGGATGTCTTTTGCTTGTTTTGACCAATCAACCAAACAATGTTCTTTAAAAATTTTGGGTGCATGTTGAGTGGTTAAGCTAAGGTCTTGTGGGATTTCTTTGTAATCTTCCTTCTCAATATTTCCGAGTGTCTCTAGCAATAATTTAGCTCCCAAGTGCATGAGTTTGTAGTAAACCTCACCGGTGGTGTTATCCGGTTCAATATCGGTTTTGGCTTGCCCAATGATATTTCCCGTATCAATTTCTTGTTTCAGAAAAAAGGTGCTTACACCTGTTTCTTTTTCTCCATTAATTACTGCCCAATGAATAGGTGCGGCACCCCGGTAGTTTGGCAGCAGCGAACCATGCACATTTATAGAGCCTAATGGGGGCATGTCCCAAACAACAACAGGCAACATGCGAAACGCTACAATAACTTGTAAGTCGGCACGCAAAGCACGTAACTTTTCTAAGAAATCTTCATTTTTTAAATTGGTCGGCTGAAGGATTTGAAGGTTTTGACTTTTAGCATAGACTTTGACATCACTTTCTTTAAGTTTTCTTCCGCGACCGGCAGGTTTGTCCGGAGCGGTAACCACACCTACTACCTTGTATCCCGCTTCTACGATAGCCCTTAAACTTGCAACAGCAAATTCTGGTGTCCCCATAAATACTATTCGTTCTATCTTAGGCATATCAGGTTTTGTTAATTTAATTTCTCGCGAATGTTAATCTTTCTCCCTTGCTATTTTCATTGAACTTCCCATTTTCATAGGCTAGATGACCACTCACAAATGTGTGCGTCACCGTATTTCTGAAAATGTGTCCTTCCAATGGGCTCCAATTGCATTTGTAGTGAATCGTTCCTTTTGAAACATAATTTTTTTCTTGCATATCGACCAAGACTAAATCTGCATAATACCCTTCACGAATATATCCTCGGTCTTCAATTTGAAAACATTTGGCAGGTGCATGACTCATTTTTTCAACAACTTTCTCTAGGCTGATTTTTCCTTGTTGATGAAAATCTAGCATCATGTTTAAACTGTGTTGAACTAAGGGCAGGCCAGATGGAGCTTGAAAGTAGCTGCTTCTTTTTTCGTTTAGGGTGTGAGGAGCATGATCGGTAGCAATTATGTCTAGGCGGTCATCTAATAGGGCATCCATTAAAGCGTAACGGTTGGACTTTATTTTTATGGCTGGATTGCATTTAATTCGGCTTCCAAAAATATAGTAGTCTTCACTATCAAACCATAAGTGGTGTACACAAACTTCAGCAGTGATTCTTTTTTCTTCCAAAGGTATTTTATTGGTAAAAAGCGACAGCTCTTTTGCAGTAGAAATATGTAAAATGTGCAGACGAGTATTACATTTTTTTGCTAATTCTATAGCCTTAGACGAAGACAGGTAGCAGGCCTCTTCATCACGGATAATTGGGTGCATGAAGAAAGGAACCAACTCGCCGTATTTTTCTCTAGCTTTTGCTTCATTGGCTCTTACGGTATGTTCATCTTCGCAATGCGTAGCGATAAGGCCTTCAAAGTTGCAGAAGTAGTTTTTTAGTGCTTTTTCATTATCCACCAACATATTCCCAGTACTGCTTCCCATAAAGATTTTCAAGCCACATACTTTGGATAAATCGGTGCGCATGACTTCATCATAGTTATCATTGGCACCACCCATAAAAAAGGAGTAATTGGCTAAAGAAGTTTGAGAAGCTACATGATATTTATCTTCTAATCTTTGCTGCGTGGTCGAGCTTGGTTTGGTGTTCGGCATTTCCATAAAGGAAGTGGTACCTCCTGCTACTGCAGCTTTCGCTTCTGTATAAATCTCCGCTTTATGGGTAAGCCCAGGTTCCCTGAAATGCACTTGGTCATCAATAACACCAGGCAGCAAGAACTTTCCTTCACCATTTATTTCTTCTGCTTGAAATGTATTGTCTATTTGTGTAGCTATTTTTTGAATACGTTGGTCTTTTATCCACACATCAGCGGTAAAAGTTTTACCTTCATTGACAATGTTAGCTTGTTTTATTAAGAAGTTATTCATAATATTTACTTGTTCGACAAAGTTACTCGTTTTTTTACGCTTCCTTTTCATTCAATGGAGCTTTTCAACTCTTGTTAATTACTTTTTTCTTTCCTTACTCTTGCGTGGGTTAGTTTTGCGCAAACAAATAATATCCAAATGAAATTTTTTATCGATACCGCAAATTTAGAACAGATTAAAGAAGCTGAAGCATTAGGTGTTTTGGATGGAGTAACTACCAACCCTTCATTAATGGCTAAAGAAGGAATTAAAGGTGAGGCTGCTGTCTTAAAGCACTATGTAGATATTTGCAATATAGTAGATGGCCCGGTAAGTGCTGAAGTGTTAAGTACAGATTTTGATGGAATAGTAAGAGAGGGAGAGGCCTTGGCTAAATTGCACAAGAATATTGTAGTTAAAGTACCGATGATAAAAGAGGGGATCAAAGCGATTAAGTATTTTTCGGATAAAGGGATCAAAACAAATTGTACTTTGGTGTTTTCAGCAGGTCAAGCCTTACTAGCAGCAAAAGCAGGAGCAACTATGGTATCCCCGTTTATTGGCCGGATTGATGATAGTAACTGGGATGGTGTTCAATTGATTGAACAAATCGTACAAGTATATGAGAATTATGGTTTTGTTACGGAGATATTAGCGGCATCTATTCGATCGCCTTTACATATCGTTCAATGTGCCGAAGCAGGCGCGGATATTGCCACTTGCCCATTAACGAGTATCGAAGGCTTGTTTAAGCACCCATTAACAGACATCGGGTTAGCTAAGTTCTTAGAAGACGCAAAGAAAATGGGATAATATAAGAACCGTTATCAAAAGTATATAATGTATAATTCCTTCGCCATTGGCGGAGGAATTTTTGTTTTTACAGAAATACTTTAATGAAATAAGCCTTGAAGAATTCTTAAGAAACAGCTTAAATCTAATATCTTACAACAAAAATAGTGATCAATGAAAGTAGAAAATAAGGCGATAGGGTACATGCACATAGCTACTTTCTTGTTTGGTTTTACTGCTATTCTTGGGAAGCTCATTAATCTTGGGAGTTTGAACTTGGTTTGGCATCGTATGTGGATTGCTGCGTTTGTTTTTTTATTCTTTCCTAATTTCATTAAAAAGTTAAAACAAACGGCGAAGCCTGTGTGGAAACAGTTTTTATTGATTGGCTCTTTGGTGGCTATACATTGGCTAGCATTTTATGGTTGTATTAAGGTTGGAAATAGTGCATCCCTTGCTTTGGCTACCTTTGGAACAATTACCTTGTTTGCTGCATTTATAGAGCCGCTGGTGTTTAAAGAGAAATTTAAAAAACGTGAACTTTTCATCGGTC
This sequence comes from Chitinophagales bacterium, assembly GCA_016777395.1. Lineage (GTDB taxonomy): Bacteria > Bacteroidota > Bacteroidia > Chitinophagales > UBA8649 > JAFMKE01. Next base: position 30,945 of record JADHRO010000002.1, read on the forward strand.
TTTTAGTTCTTGTTGGTTTGGGGTTTATTGCGAAATCCAATCCTGATCAAGTATTTTCATGGCAGTCCAGTTATATACAAGCTATGGTTTTGGGTATCGTTGCTGCATTCTTTGCAGCACTTTTTTCAGTTTTAAATAAAAAATATGTCAAGGATAATAGCCCTTCAGTGGTTACTTTCTTTCAAATGATAGGAGGCTTTATATTTTTAAGTTTGTTGGTGCCTTATTTGGTGTTCTCTGGCATGGAGTTTCAATTGGTTCCAGATTGGAATGATGTCATTTACTTACTGCTATTAGCAGTAGTATGCACAAATATTGCTTTTTCATTAGAAATGGAAGCCCTTAAAAATATGAGTGCGTTTACGTCTAATTTGATTCTGAATATGGAGCCAATTTATGGAATAGCTTTAGCTATTGTCTTTTTTGCAGAAAACCAGTTCTTAAATAGCTGGTTTTATACTGGCGCGCTAATTATTTTAGCTACTGTTTTCCTGCACCCCTTAATGGATAGG
>JADHRO010000102.1 GCA_016777395.1 Chitinophagales bacterium
GATTTGACTTCGGCAAGCCAGATATACAAAAGCACCTCGCTCCAAAAGTTGAACAGCGATGGCATAACCCAAGCCTGAATTTGCTCCGGTTACTAGACAAGTTTTTCCATCTAATCTCTCCGTATCATTCAACTCCCCAATGGGGGTTTGCTTCCTAAACAAATCAATAATCCCGTTCATGGTTGCCATAAATGGGTTTTTATACTTAGCTTCTGTCATTTGATTATAAATTCTTTGTAATAAAAATCGAAGTTATTTTGTACTTCTTGCTTCGTCAAATTAAATTGATCCAAGCTATATTTATGTATGCCATATTTATACTGCTTATTTAAATTATCGATTTGAGTGACCGCTTCTTGTTCTGCATTCGTCCAATTAATTTGCGCAAAATCAGCTATTCTTTTTAACTCTTTCTGGTAGTCCTTAACCATATCCGTATAACTGATATGCAAGACTGGAAAAGATGGATTAGCTTGCCAGAATTTCATTGCATCTTTAAGCATCTTCACATCCTTATTCATCCAATGCTTAGCCAAGCGAGTGGCATTTACCTCGTCACTAAATATACGATTACTATGATAAAGCATACTGGAAAAGGAAGGAATAACTTTTAGTGGGTCTCGGAATGTATGGACGACTTTAGCATCGGGAAAGACTTTTTGAATCGTATGCATTTGGCCGAGGTGCTCAGGCGTTTTGAGTACCCAGTGCTCTTTTGGATTTTGCCATTGCAATACCTTTAAAACACGCTTCATGTATTGATAAGGGGCCACAGGGTCTTGCTTACTTACCCATTTGACAAAGGATGGCACATACATGGTTGCTTCCGAAACTGCAGATAAGAAGGTCATCTCATTTAACAAAACATCTTCTTCAGGAGCTTCAAACTCCACAGGGTGAATAGCAAAGAAATCAGGAGACATAAAACGTAAAGCCCTCTCCGCAGTTTTAGCAAAATTGATTCTTTTTTTGTTCTTCCCATCATACGGAAGAGGCACAGGGTTTAATGCTTCCCATGAACTCAAAGATCTCAGCTGAGGATGGGCGGCTAACAAGCGATGCAAGCGGGTAGTCCCTGTTCTTTGTAAGCCGGTAATAATGAGTGGAGTTTTAATTTCAATGTTTTCAATCGCGGGATGTCTTTTGATAAGATCCTCTAGGTGCAATCTATTTTGTAAAATACCTAAGATTCTTTCTTTAGTTATAAACCGACCAAAAGGATGCATTTGGGCTTCAGTATTTATAGCATCAATCAGGCGAGTCAGCGTTTCGTGCAAATTCCCCTTACCAAAATCGTTTAAGCCTGTTTTTTGCTTGGCTTTGTTTAATAAGTCATCCGCATTCAGCTTTATTTTAAAGCCGATGGTATTAAATAAGCTTATGAGAAAAGGTCTTTTACTCGCTAACATCATCAAGTTCATTAAGCTTAAATAAGGTGCAATGTGGTTCAGGAAATTCATTGGCAAACCACCATCTCCAGAGCATTGTCCCTTGGACATGGCCAGTGGTACTTATCCAGTTTTTAAATCCCTTATTTTCTCGTGAAACATGAACCACTACCCGCCCATCGTCCTCAAGTATCGCACTTTGTGCATTGATATGGATGGGATGATAGCGATAGTCTAAGGATTCCATCCAATGATTATTGAGCTGAAAATTCCAATACCTACAAGCAGGTGGTTTTACCTCGATTTTCAAGACTTCATCAGCTGCAATTTTCCAATAGCTATGGTAATAGGCAATGTTTTTATCTCCCCCGGCTGCATTTGATTTTTCCGGAGACATTTGTGGCAATTGATTGGCGTGTTTTTCAAAATCGTTTGACCATTTAGCAAACAATAAAGAAGCTCCAGAAACAAATGTTCCAGCTAAGTCTAAGCCTTCAGAAATTGCTTGAGGAGATAAGGATTTAGGAGCGATAGGACCATTAATTGTCCCCACTTCAAGTGCTGCAATATTTTCCTTTTCACGATTCATAAAAGTTTGCCTAACCATAAGCATTGTGGTTTCATCTTCAAGCTTTAACCAGTTTTGCCCTCTGGGATTTTTACTCACTATAATCTCAAAAGTACCATCTTCATTTAACACTAAATCATCGCCCTCTAGACTCCCGCATGGTGAAAGCCCTCCGGTAGAACCATAACTTCCATTTTGGGTGAAAAAGCCTATATAAAAAACATCATTTCGTTGGCCAGTAATACGATATTCATAGTTCCCATTGATTTGCGCATTCTGATAGTAGTTATCTGGATTATCAGCACCTAACTTAACCGTTTCGTGCACAAGTCGTTTCAATACAGGAAATTCTGGGTCATTATATTCCGTAAAAGCTTCAAGACCCGCTCTTGTTAGTCTTGCTAAGTATCGATATGCCTCTGCCTGCGTTCTGGCATTTTTAGGTGGATTACCATAAAGTATTGAACCTCCGGCAGCTTTAAGTGTATCGCAATATTGATCCCAGGTTTGTCCAGTAATTAACTGAGTACCGATCTCATCATCAAGAGTTATCCCCTTCATTTTCAAGGTCAACAGCTTCCACTTTTTAATAAGATTTAAAATAAACGATAGGATTCCTTTCATGTGCAGATGTTGAACATTTTAGTTGTAAAATCTAAGCATAAATATATACCTTCAATTCTCTTTAAACTAAAATTTTATGGGAAAAATAGGTATTACAGGAGCATCTGGACATATTGGAGGGGTATTGTGCCAGCAGTTAATTGCCAAAGGGTATGACATTGGGGTGTTTGTATATCAATCCAAGTTAGCACTCGATATCCCCCAGCATGCAGGAGATATAAGTCAATCGAAAGATGTCGAAGATTTCGTTCAACAATATGATTCTATCATTCATTTAGCTGCGGATATATCTGTGGATAGCAAATCCAAGGTAAACATGTGGGAAACCAATGTAAAGGGTACGCAAAACATTGTAGATGCTTGTCTAAAATTTAAAGTCAAGCGATTGGTTCATTTCACAAGTATTGCAGCGATAGACCAATTCCCTCTGGAGCAGGCAGTAGATGAAACCCGAGCCCTAGTCAATATGAAATCCAAAACTGCAACAAGTTATGGTCAATCAAAAGCTGAAGCTGAACGAGTTGTTCTAAAAGGCATTAAAGATGGTTTAGACGCTGTTATGATTGCGCCTACTTCCGTCTTAGGGCCTATGGACTATAAGCCATCCGTATTGGGTCAATCATTGTTAGATATGTATTACAATCGTATACCAGCGGTGGTTAAAGGAGGACAAGACTGGGTCGATGTTAGAGACATCGTGAAAGGAACTATAAGTGCTTTAGAAAATGGACGAGCCGGGGAAAAATATTTATTGGGCAGTGAGTTTTTAACTATTCAAGAATTATCTCAACTGATTGGTGACATTTATAATCGTAAGGTGCCTTCCTTGGCTTTACCATTTTGGATTGCCCGATTAGGGGTACCCTTTGAGGAATTAAAGAGTAGAAAAAGTGGCAAACCCAATGGCTTTACACAAGAAGCCTTGACTGCTTTAGAGTATGGAAATACAAAAATTAGTCATGAAAAAGCAACCAAGGAATTAGCGTATCAGCCACGATCAGTGAGGGAGTCTTTGAAAGACACGTTGGATTGGCTAGTTGAACATTACAATTAATTTAGATAATAGTTGCGAATGAAAAAGATCATCCTCTGGGTTCTCACCTCTTTTACACTCATTTTTATTTTATTGCTGACTATTCGTCCACGACCCGAGCAACTACAGAGGTATTTAGTTCATCCAGCACCGAAGGCTCAAGGCAATCATTTAACCGTCCAATTTTTAGGCAACACTAATCTTCTTTTTTCAGATGGGAAAACATCCATATTAACTGATGGGTTTTTTACGCGCCCAAACTCTGTTAAGGTATTATTCGGTAAGGTATCCCCAAATCGAGAAACAATAATAAGTTCTCTAGAAAGAGCTAGTATTGAGCATTTAGATGCAGTAATTCCTGTGCACTCCCATTTCGACCATGCTATGGATGCGGCGATGGTTGCGGACATATGTGGGGCACAACTCATCGGCTCATCCTCTACTGCAAACATCGGAAGAGGTTATGGTTTGAGTGAAGATCAGCTTCAAGTTCCTGAATTAGGTAGCATGATTCAAGTAGGTAAATTTGAAATCACTTTTATTCAATCCAATCATTGGCAATATCCGGATCCAAAAGAAAGAGAGCGGTTGCTCAATTGCGCAATTGAGGATCCACTGAAGACGCCCGCTTCCATATATGCTTATAAAGAAGGTATAAGTTATACCATATTGATCAAACATGATTCAACACGAATTGCCATTCAAGGAAGCGCAGGGTTTAAGAAGAATAGTATTAAAGATTTTGATGCAGACATTTTGTTTCTTGCAGTTGCAGGTTTGGATGTGATGGATGAGGCATACAATAACAACTATCAAAATCTTTTGATTGCTCCCTTAAAGCCAGAAGTACTTGTTCCTATTCATTGGGACGATTTTACCGTTTCCCTCTCAGAAAAGCCATTGGCAACACCTAATGTCTTGTTTAACTTAAAATTTGGCAGTGATTTATCCAAGGCGTTTAAAGAGCTAGAAAAGCGGAATCCAGAGCGAACGATAAAGGTTCTTAATTCATTTTCACCTTATTCTATCCATGACCTAAAAGAGCCGAACTAAATATTTCCTAGCTGGATCTTACAAAAAAAATGGTGGTCAAGCTCAAAGCTTGACCACCATTTAAAGCTAAACCCCTTTAGCTATCTTATTTCTTCACGAACTTACTCATCCATTTAGATTTGGAATCTGTTAATTCAATGAAGTACATGCCACTTGATAACTGACTTACATCAATTCGTTCAATTCTAGTACCCGAAGCGATATTAGTAGATTGAATAATTCTTCCATCAGCAGTAACAATATTAGCCGTTAACTCACTATTTAAATCCAATACATTCATATCTACATTGATAAATTCGTTAACTGGATTTGGATAAACCGACAAGGCATTCATATTTAAATCCCTGATTCCAGTAAGTACACCATCCATTTTCCAATTATCGTAGTAATAAACTTTGTTGCTAGCAGCTGAAGAACCTGAATCAAACTGGAGTATAGCTTTCGCTACACTAGCTGTAAACGGCACTAATTGGAAATCAAAATTTAATTGTTCCCATGCATTACCTACTGAAGTAGTGGCAGTCGCTGTGGCTAATGATATTCCAGCTGCATCCAGTAAGGTAATTTCAACTACAGAAGGAACACTCGCATCCCAAACATCCAGTTTCATTTGATTGTGCGTTGCAAAATCTAATGGAGCTAAATTAAAGTCAGCGGTAATTGCATCTGCACTTAAACTGCTTCGTGTGTATTCACCAACATTATCAGAGGTGTTTATTCCAGTAGTATCAGGATTAGAGATAACTGCCAAACTACCATCCGTTGAAGTATAGGTCGTATTTCGCTGACAATCGAAATCTTCCATGATATCTACATCAGGAGCTATACCTGGACATGTAGCTATTGCAGTACTTGTATCTAGACGAATATTATCGAAATACAACTCATGTTGTACTGTATCATTTGGACTAACCACGAATACCACCTTACTTACAGGTCCACTTGCACCACTGAAGTCATAGCTAAGAGTTTCCCATTGACCAGCTACAGTTGTATTTGCATTCTGTGCAAGAATATCAGCACCAGCATCATCCTGAAAAACCACGGTAACCGGAAGACCTGATGCACTCGAGTGAACATCAATAGTTAAGGCTGTGCCATAAAAATTTAAATCTATTGGCGCTAGGTTTAGCGATCCACCAAATGCTCCATCTGTACTGTCACCCCAATGAATAAACTGACCCACTTTCGCAGAAGTATTTATTCCGCTAGCGTTTGGATTAGCAACATCTTCTACCCATGTAGCATTTGCAAAAGTGTATGTAAAATTGCCCTGACATTCAAAATCATCAAAAATACTTGGTTCAGGAGTAATCCCTGCACATGGCGATACTGAAACGGTATCTAGCCTTATATTGTCAAAATATACAACATGCTGAACAGAATCTCCAGAACTTACTACTAAGACGATTTTACTTACATCATTTGAAGTAAGTGCTGCACTCATGTCATAACTTAAAGTTTCCCATTCTCCAGCTACTGTTGTAAGTGCTGTTTGATTAGCCAAGTCTGCGCCACTACTATCTTGTAAAATGAAAACAATGGGTAAACCTACTTCACTTGGATGAACATCCATTTTAAATTGACCACCGCTATTAGTTAAGTCAATTGGTGCCAAATCAAGCGATCCTCCAAATGCTCCGTCGGTTCCTGCACCCCAATGTATAAATTCTCCTACTCTATCTGTAGTGTTAATTCCCGTTGGATTAGGGTTTGTTACCACTTCATTCCACGTTGCGTTTGCAAATGTGTAAGTAATATTTCCCTGACATTCAAAGTCATCTAATATATTCGGGTCAGGAGAAACTCCTAGACATGGATCAGGAGGTGTACCTCCACCAAACTCTACATCATCCCAATAGAACACCTCACCATTTCCTATTGTTCCGAAGTTATAAAAAATGCTAATTTTATTGTAAACGCTCGCAAAATTTAATGCAGCTGTTCCTGTCGCTTCATTACTGAAATCAAATACCAAAGTCTCCCATGCATTTGTTGCAGTTGTTGTAGCTTCTGTCTCACATGTCATAGTGACATCAGTATCTCGTTCAACTTTAAGTCGAACGGGTAAACCAGGTCCTGTTGAATAAACTCTCACACTCATAGTTGTGGCTCCTACAGCAAATGGTATTGGATTTAGTAATCCTGTATCTACATTAAGGGCTCCAGGAGGGTTGCCTGGTGTTGCAAGTGTTGTGCCTGACCACTCTGGTCCACCAACTCCTTTTGTAGATTCAATGACCATGTTAGATGCATTAGCAGGGTCTGCTACAAAAGCAGATGAATTTCCTCCAAAATCAATAAACGAATAATTCACTGTAGTATCATCAAATGTTACAGGTAAATCCATCTGAGCTGATAAAGGTGCTGGACATGGATCACAACTCCCATAAACTAATCCTGATAATGCAAGAGGATCTGTCGTTAACCATTGTCTATTGGCATAATTAGCATTGTCTGTAACAGGCGTACATGACCAGTTTCCACTAGCTGTCCCTGATGCTACCATATCTTCTTGTACTCCATCCAAAACAAATAAATATTCCATATCTGCTCCTGGAGCTGGTGATAAAGTAAATGTGAAAGT
>JADHRO010000103.1 GCA_016777395.1 Chitinophagales bacterium
CCTCATGCGCAAAAGACCCTCAAGACGGTAGCACTGTTATTTGGTATGGTGAGTTCACCGCCCTTCAGCTAGTAAACGATGGGGCAACGTCATTATCGTATACTATAGGTGGGCAATTAGCTGGTTCGTCGGCCTCTAATGTTTATTATGTTATTGCACCAGATTGCGGAGAAAATGGATCAATAACTTATTCAAATGAACCTGGTAGTTACAGCTTTACTGTAAAAGACCAAACGGATTTTATTTATTGGACTGGCACAATTGACTTAACCGATGGTGGTTGTGAAGCAATAGAGTTGACCTGGTAATTTAAGTTGGCTTATTAAAATTAATAGCCGAGCATTTAATGATGCAGTATTTTTACAAAACAATTTAAGCCAATTTTATGGTTAACTCAAGGTAAATGCAGCTCCATAGTTATATTGCAGTTGAAGTCATGCTAATAAAAAAAGCCCCGTAAGGGGCTTTTGAGGTCGGAACCGGATTCGAACCGGTGTAGCAGCTTTTGCAGAGCTGAGCCTAGCCGCTCGGCCATCCGACCTTTTTAAAGGACTCTAAAGGTAGTGTTTTTTGCAATTTTACAAAGAGCTTTCAATTATTTTTTAGAAAATCTAAGCATCCTTGATATCCATTTTTTCTATTTTTCTATAGGTATGGATTAATCTTGAACCTAAGGGCTGCTCGGGTCTAATCTCTAGGCGACTTTTTAGCTTAATTAACTCTTTCCTTTAACTCAATAATGGACCTCTCCGCTTTACCATTAATAGGGGGATTCATCTTGGCAATTTTAACCTTTACCTTTTTGATGCGCTTATCAGTTTCTGACAAAGTTTTTATAATGCGCCCAGCTAAGTGCTCTAGTAGTTTAGAGGGTATTGCCATCTCAGCCTTCACCGCGTCATGAATAATCTGATAGTCGAAGGTGTCTTCCAGATTATCTGTCGCAACTGATTTCATACTTTTAAACCAAACATCGACATCAGTGAAAAATAAATTTCCTTTTTCTTGTTCTTCTTTAAACACTCCGTGGTGTCCATGTGTTTCTATATTACTTAGACCAATTTTAATCATAAAACGCCTTAAATTTCAAATATTTGTGAATAAAGTGAGGGGATTCGTAAGATCGATACCTCAATTTGTTTTTAGCCAATCAAAATTATGTTATTTTTGTCGGATTATTAGTAAAACCAAACGAAATGCAACAAGATAATTATACGCACCCCGATTACTTTCTGATGGATGAATTGCTTAGTGAAGAGCATAAAATCATTCGAGATTCTGTTCGTACATGGGTAAAGCAAAAGTTAAGTCCTGTCATTAACGATTACGCTCAAAAATCAGAGTTTCCGAAATGGATAGTTAAAGAGTTGGGAAATATTGGTGCATTTGGGCCAAATATTCCTGCTGAATACGGTGGCGGAGGAATGGATGATATTGCCTATGGTATTATCATGCAGGAATTGGAGCGATGTGATTCAGGGGTTCGAAGTACTGCCTCTGTGCAAGGAAGTTTGGTAATGTATCCGATTTATAAATTTGGAAGTGAGGAGCAAAAGAGAAAATATTTGCCAGGACTAGCGAGTGGTGATTTATTTGGTTGTTTTGGATTAACGGAACCTAATCACGGTAGTAATCCAGCAGGTATGGAAACGAATATCGTTGACAAAGGAGACCATTATCTATTGAATGGAGCTAAAATGTGGATCTCAAATTCACCGCTAGCAGACGTAGCTGTGGTATGGGCAAAAAATGAGGAAGGAAAAATCAGGGGATTAATTGTCGAAAAAGGTATGGAAGGGTTTACTGCTCCAGAAATCAAGAATAAATGGAGTCTAAGAGCATCTATAACCGGAGAGTTGGTCTTTGATAACGTGAAAGTACCGAAGGAAAACTTGTTTCCAGAAATAGAAGGCCTTCGTGGACCGTTAACTTGTCTAAGCAGTGCTCGATATGGAATTGCATGGGGCGCTTTGGGTGCAGCTATGGACTGTTACGATACCGCATTGAAGTATTCGCTTGAACGTCAGCAATTTGGCAGACCATTAGCTGGATTTCAATTACAACAAAAGAAATTGGCTGAAATGATTACTGAAATTACCAAAGGGCAATTGTTGGTTTGGCGATTAGGGAATCTCAAGAATGAAGACCGAGCTACACCTGCACAAATTTCTATGGCAAAACGTAACTCTTGTGAAGTTGCTATAAATATAGCTCGTGAAGCCAGACAAATGCTTGGCGGTATGGGTATTAGCGGAGAATACAGCATTATGCGTCATTCGATGAACTTAGAAAGTGTAATCACGTATGAGGGGACGCATGATATTCATCTACTTATTACAGGAATGGATGTTACGGGCGTGAATGCCTTTCAATAACTAGTTCTTCCAATCTTGCCCGTTTCGGTTATTTTTTCCAAGCGGCAATAGGATTATTAAATATTAATTGTTTGAACCTGCAATTAATATTTTTAAGGATTTTATGGTTTCTTAAAATTCGATTTTCTCCCTATCTTGCGAGGGTTATGGCAGGCAACAGCTTTGGTGATTTATTCAGAATTATGACGTATGGCGAAAGTCATGGGAAAGCCATGGGCACTGTTATTGATGGCTGTCCGGCAGGTGTGCAGATTTCGGCAGTAGAAATTCAGCAAGCCTTAGATCGAAGAAGACCAGGTCAGTCTAAGATAACCACACCGAGAAATGAAGCGGATCAAGTTGAAATCTTATCGGGAGTTTTTGAGGGAGTGACCTTGGGAACACCGATTTCCTTGTTAATTGCCAACAAAGATCAAAATAGTAAAGACTACGGTCATCTTAAAGATACATATAGACCTAGTCATGCAGATTTCACCTATCAAGAAAAATATGGCATAAGGGATTATAGAGGTGGAGGAAGAGCTTCAGCCCGAGAAACGGCAGGAAGGGTAGCTGCGGGTGTTGTCGCACATAAATTACTGCTATCGGATATGTCTATTCAGGTCAATGCATATGTATCTGCTATTGCAGGAATAAGCCTAGGACAATCCTATAAAGAATTGGATTTAAGTCTGATAGATGATAATATAGTTCGCTGTCCGGATCAAGGGACTGCGGAGCAAATGATTACCTTGATAGAAAAAGCAAAAGCAGATGGGGATTCCTTAGGTGGAATTATTACTTGTGTAGTATCTGGATGCAAAGTTGGACTTGGAGAACCTGTTTTTGATAAATTAGAAGCTCAACTAGCTAAAGCCATGTTGTCTATTCCAGCGGTGAAAGGTTTTGAAGTTGGGAGTGGATTTAGTGGGACACTGTTAAAAGGATCAGAGCATAATGATCCTTTCATCAAAGCTGGTGGTCAAATGAGGACGAAGACGAATCATTCTGGCGGAATCCAAGGCGGAATCAGCAATGGAATGGACATCTACTTTAGAGTAGCGTTTAAGCCAACAGCCACCATTATGCAAAAACAAAGGAGTGTTAATCAGCAAGGAGAGCAGATTACCTTGGAAGCTAAAGGAAGGCATGATCCATGTGTCCTCCCAAGAGCGGTCCCAATCGTTGAAGCAATGACTAATTTGGTTTTAGCGGATTTATACCTAAAAAATAAACTAAGTCAAATATGAAGAAGTCATTAGCCCTTCATTGGAAAATCATCATCGGGATGGTTTTAGGTATCATTTGGGCGCTTCTTTCCGCACAGTTTGGATGGAGTAAATTTACATTGGATTGGATTAAGCCTTTTGGAGATATCTTCCTAAATGCCTTAAAATTGATTGCTATACCCTTGGTTTTGTTTTCAGTGATTGGAGGAATTATAGGCATTGGTAATCCAGAACACTTGGGAAGAATGGGGGTCAAAACCCTTGGGCTATATTTGATTTCGACAGTCTTTGCAGTGAGCTTGGGTTTGGTATTGGTCAACGTCATTAAACCCGGTGAAAATGCGGATCTAAAGAATAGGATTCAGTATGAGTTGTGGGCAGATTCCAATGAAATCGAGGTTAAAGATGGTGAATGTTATTCTTGCTTGGAGGAGAATGAAGGATTGGTCAATGAGATTAAAGCTTTTATGGCCAATGAGCAATTATCTGAAGAGCTTATTAAGCGACTTGAAACTAAAGAGAAAACTGAAGCAGGCGGACCATTAAGAGCATTGGTGGATATTGTACCTTCCAACTTGTTTGATGCTTTCATCAAAAATTCAATGCTCCAGATTATTTTCTTTGCCATATTTTTTGGGCTGGCATCTTTGTATATACCTCAAAAGCAAGCAACCATTGTAAAAGACTTTATAAATGCTATTAATGAAGTGTTTTTAAAGATGATAGATTTCATTATGCACTTAGCTCCATATTTTGTATTTGCACTAATGGCAGGTGTCCTTACAAAAATAGCGGGAGATGATATTGGTGCCATGCTTGGAGTTTTTGAAAAACTGCTCTACTATTTCTTGGTGGTAATAACTGGCTTATTGATAATGATATTTATATTTTATCCATTGCTTCTTAAAACATTTACAAATGATTTTAAATACTTAGAGTTCTTTAGAAATATTGCTCCTGCTCAGACTCTTGCTTTTTCATCTAGTTCAAGCGCGGCAACTTTACCTGTAACTATGGAAGTAGTTGAAGAGAACTTGAAGGTAAATAAAAAAGTGAGCCGATTCGTTCTGCCAATTGGCGCAACCGTGAACATGGATGGCACAAGTCTATATCAAGCCGTTGCTGCTATATTTTTAGCACAGTTCCATATGATTGACTTAAGCTTAGGACAGCAGTTAACTATTATAGTTACCGCTACTTTGGCTTCCATTGGCTCTGCTGCGGTTCCTAGTGCCGGTTTGGTGATGTTAATGATTGTGTTAACTAGTGTTGGGTTAAACCCCGCCTGGATAGCTATAATCCTTCCAGTTGATCGTTTGTTAGATATGGTGCGAACAACAGTTAACGTTACTGGTGATGCAACAATTGCAAGCTTGATAGATAAATCAGAGAATCATGACCAAGCAGGAGAAGATTGACAGTTATAACCCTTCAGGTGTTGGTCTAGACAATGGACATCTTTTTGGTTTACCGTTTGGGTTTGAAGAATCAGATATCATTGTTTTACCTGTTCCTTGGGAACTCACAGCTTCTTATGGCGGAGGGACTTCGAAAGCACCACAGCAGATTTTAAAAGCTTCTACACAATTAGATCTTTATCATTTAAATTATCCTGAAGCATGGAAGCAGGGTGTTTTTATGTTGGATGTTTCAGACGAAATCTATAAGCTCAACTCTAAATACGTGCAAAAGGCTAATGAGCTTATTTTGTTGCAAGAGAAGGGTAAGTCGATTGAGGAGTTAAATGAGCAAATTACTGAAATTAATCAGGTTTGTGATACGCTTAGGAAATGGGTCTTTGAACAAGCTATGCGCTTGTTAAACAGGGGGAAAAAGGTCATTCTTTTAGGGGGAGACCACAGCACGCCGCTAGGTTATATGCAAGCTTTAGCCCAAAAATATGACTCATTTGGAATTCTTCAGATTGATGCGCACGCAGATCTTCGTCAAGCCTATGAAGGTTTTGAATTTTCCCATGCATCCATAATGTTTAATGCTTTAAAAATGACTCAACTAACATCTTTGGTTCAAGTAGGTGTGCGGGATATTTGTAAAGAGGAGATAGACCTTATTCAAGCAGATAAACGAATTCGAACTTACTTTGATATTAAATTGCATCAGGAACGATTTAGAGGGGTATCAGTATCCGAGCAGTGGGATAGGATTATCAAAGATTTGCCAGAGAGGGTCTATGTTTCATTTGATATTGATGGTTTGGATCCAAAGCTTTGTCCAAATACAGGAACACCGGTGCCGGGCGGATTGCAGTATGCAGAGGTAGTAGAGCTTTTTCGCCGACTGAAGGACAGCGGTAAGGAAATAATCGGTTGTGATTTGAATGAAGTAGGTAATCAAGAATGGGATGCAAATGTGGGTGCACGTATTCTTTATGAACTATCTTGTATTCTATAAAAAACTTAAGACTTGCCTCAGGTTTAGTCTTAAATAAAAAATCCATTCGTTTAAACGAATGGATTTTTTATTTTAATAGACTACACTATAACTGGTATCCTTAAAGGCCTCTTGCAAATCGCCTTTATCAAAGTTAGATTGGTCGATTTCCAATTGAGCTTCTCCATTTTCCAAGGAGACATTTACATTAGAAACACCTTTTACAGCGGTAAGAATATCTTGCACATGTTGCTGGCAATTGCCGCACATCATCCCTGATACTTGAAGTATTTTAGCAGCCATAGTTACTTGACAGTAGAAGATCCTTCTGCTTTAACACCATCTTTCTTTGAAGCTGCGTCTTTAGAACAAGATGATTTACTAGCAGAACAGCACGATTTTTTCGGTTTACAGCACGATGCTAAAGCAGCATATGCATCCTTGTTTGGTGCCATTTCATCTGCCCAATATCCAGTATTAGTAACTTGCTTTTTAATCTCTTCAAGACTAACAACGCTTTCGTCAAACTTTACAGTCAACTCTTTGCTTTCAACTTTTACCATTACTTTTAAAACGCCTTCCATTATGCTTAAGCTACCTTCTAAGTTTTCTTTACACATCTCACATTGAGTAGATGTTTTAATTGTCGCTTTTTCATTTCCAGCCATTGTATTGAATCCAACAAACAAGGCAAACATTAACACTATTGATTTTAAATTTTTCATTTTTTTCATTTTTTTATTTTAACAAAATTAGTTCTTTTTTTCTTTCTTTTTATAGGGCAGGGTCCATCTCAACCCCGCATATAATCGTACGCCTCCAAGGGGCCCCCAAATCATTGAAGCATCGAAGAATTCACTTCCCACATTATCAGCGGCAATAATGGCTTCCTCTTGCCAGTAATTGATTAAGTTTTCCCCGCCCACATAAAACTCCCATTCTTTTACGATTGCTGTGATTTGACTATTCAAATTGAAAAACACTTTAGACTCATTTAGTCGTTGGTAAGGTAAAGGATTGGATTGCGTCGAAGGTAATCGAGATTGACCATTCAACTGACCCGTTAAATTGATTTTCCATTTTTTATTTTTAGTCTCATAATCTGCAGTAATCAACATTTTATGTCTTGGGATATAAGGAGCTAAATTCATGCCACTTTTATATTCGATGTGTACATCATCAAATTTATAGGCCAATTGAAGATTAAGCCCCTCTGATACCTCTAGGCTTGTTTCTATTTGAAAACTATTAGCATAGTTCTTGCCATTT
>JADHRO010000104.1 GCA_016777395.1 Chitinophagales bacterium
CCGGTGATTATTTTTTCTAAATCTGCTCCATATCGTTGCTTTCTATCCATACTCCTTGTCCAGCAAACTACTTCAAAAAACTTTTCTTCACTCTCGAATGCTGAGTGCCAATAATAGATGTTTTCATTTTCCATAACACCATAAAGCTCAATATCAATAGCTTTATAATTCATGCCCTGTCTGAAGACAGAGTCTGTAACCAGCGGATCTTTCAGTAACTCATAGTTTTTAAGTGTACTTAAAACAGATTCATGAAATTGAGCCAAGCTTTTCCCTTCTTTTTCATAGACTTTTACCAAAGCATAGGTGTTTCTGTAGGAGTTTTTATATCCGAGATCAGCAGAAAAATCATCGCAATCTTCCATATAATCAGGAAAGGAAATGATGAATTCATTGTTATGGTTGATCTCATTAAACGCCTCAGAATAACCACAAGATTGCAATCCAAGGATAAGGGGAATAAAAAGGATGATATTAATTATTCGCATGTTTTTATAAATTTTTTCTTAATGTTTTAGCTCTTAAATCCTTCCCATCATGACTCCATCCTGGAGGCATAAAAAGGTATTTCAATTTATTCTTAATGCCTTTAGCACGGTTAACATCTTGGCACAGATGGATGATTTCGTGGCTAGCAATTTTTAGAGGGTTGTAGGTTTGGATATTCTCGGTTATTCCATATTTAACCGGTTCATTATCATCTTCTTCTTGAAATGTGCCAAAAATTCTATCCCAAATTATAAGAACGCCAGCATGGTTTTGATCTAAATACTTAATATTACTTCCATGATGTACCCGATGATGAGAAGGGGTATTGAAAATAAATTCGATGGGCCAAGGAAGTTTTCGCACTAATTCAGTATGCTGGAAAAACTGATAAACAAGACTAAGGGTTTGCATGGCGAAAATCATTATTGGTGCAAAACCGATCAATGGCAACCAACACCACCAAAAATACTTATAGGTTTGCTCTGCCCAGGATTGCCGGAGTGCGGTCCCTAAATTCATATTAATCGAGGAGTGATGATTGACATGTGCCGCCCATAAAACTCGAACCTCATGACTCAAGCGATGATGCCAATAGAAGGTAAAGTCATCTGCAAAAAATAACAAGAGCAAAGCCCACCATTCAGTGCCTAATTCAAACCAACGAAACTGATAGATAAAAGTGTATGCTATTAGTGCTAAAAACTTCATGCCGCCACCTACGAATAAGGAGCCAATTCCCATTAGATTGCTGGCAATGAAGTCCTTTCTTATGTAAAGACCTCTATTTTGACGGTAGTCAATATAGGCTTCAATACATATCAGTATCATAAAGATGGGGATACTTAACGCGATTATTTTATTGTCTAAACCAAGCTCCATTATTCAATTGCTGTATAATTTTCTATTCTAACTCCTGCACTCATTATTTCTAGCAAAGGATCTTCTCTCATTTCATGAGTTAAGTGAAAAGTATAAAATCCAGTATCTGCAAATGCATAATTAGAATAGTTGGAAAGGGGGTGTTTAAGAAGGCAAACGTCTCCAGTGCAATCGCCAAACCATTGCCCATCGGGTTGAGATAACTGAATATTGATTGCGGTTTCATATAGACTATCGTTAGGGAATATTATACCTAGATTTATCCAAAGGTTTCTCCAGTTATAATTAAAACGATGTCGTACGTTGACATAAAGGTTTAGTGGAGTTTCGCCTTCGATATGGGTAGTAAAACTGAGTGTATCCATCGAAGACCATTGCTGACTCTTAAAATCTATATTTTTCTCATAAACTCTATGTTCGTCACAAGAAACAAAACACAAAATAAGAAGTATTAAAACAGTATTTAACGACACCTTATCCATATTTATTGATTGGGCCTTTTTTTGTTTTTACGGTAATTCTTATTCTTCCGTGGCTTCTTTCTTGCTTTCTTTTCTAAGGTTTTAAGACTAACACTCCCCACCAAATCTTCATTATAGGCCTCATCCAATTCTTTGTCTTTTGGTTCTTCTACTATATTGAAATTGCTCAGGCTATTAGGATGCTCTCCTTTTTTGTTCATTTGAATAAGAGTTGCTACATCTTCTGCACTTAACTTATAGTATTTATTGCTTTTATCAATATTGTAGGTAAGCTCCTTTTTAAATATATCGGTCTTTCGCAGGTAAGCGGTCCCCTCTTTGGTTCTAATCTTATCCGGATTCTTTGGAATGGATTTTAGCGCATCCATGTAAGTATCAAGTTCAAAGTTCAAACAACATTTGAGTCGACCACACTGGCCTGAAAGCTTATCGGTATTAATGCTCAGTTGCTGATAGCGAGCAGCTCCTGTTGATACACTTTCAAAATCACTCAACCATGTCGAACAACACAATTCTCTTCCGCAAGAGCCTATTCCGCCAATTCTTCCCGCTTCTTGCCGAGCACCAATTTGACGCATTTCTATTTTTACTTTAAACGTACCAGCATACTGCTTCACTAATTCTCTGAAGTCGATACGATTATCTGCTGTGTAGAAAAAAGTCGCTTTTTTACCATCTCCTTGAAACTCTATATCTCCAACCTTCATTTCAAGGTCAAGACTTCTCGATATTACCCGAGCTTTTACGAGCATGGCTTTTTCTTTACCACGGAGCACTTGCATTTTTTTAATGTCATCTTCCGTTGCTTTACGAAGAATATTTCTAATCGTATCGGCCGACTCTTTAACATCCTTTTTCTTCATTTGAATTTTCACCAATTCTCCTGATAAACTTACCTCTCCTAAGTCAAATCCTTGTGAGGCTTCAACCATAACTATATCACCACGGAAAAGTTCAATTTTTTTATCATTTCGATAAAACCCCTTTCTTGCACCATTTTTAAAACTGATTTCTACGAGATTAAAGTTGAAGTTGTCCGATAAAGGAATATCCGCAAACCAATCGAAGGTATTCATTTTGTTACAGCCTCCGGTACTACATCCACCTGAAGACCCACATCCTGCTGTTGAGCACGCCATATTTTATTTATTTGGACTTTCCCAGCTACTGGGGGAAAGAAATATTATTAATCCTACTTAAAAGGCTTGAGGCTTATGTAAAGCCTTGATTTTCATGCTTGTACTTAGGAATGCGATTTTTGCATTGGCATTCCGTACAATTTGATAATGCAAGTTATTGATTATTTGGGAAATGCCTAACATTTTTCGCCAAGTAATTATATCTATCATTTTGATTGCTACATTTCTTTCTTCCGTATTCAATCGACTAGGTAAATTATTTCTTGCTGCCAATCCTTCTCGGATGAAGAACAAGGTGTATTGAAGAAATGCTTTTTGATTTTGTCTTCCTGAGGTTGCCATATTTTCATTCCAGTCTACAAGGTTTTGCGCGAAACTATGCGAAGGGCGATTATTGAGTTGAATAATATTTAATAACCATCCTCTAAACTCCTCAAAATAATTATGCTTTGTTTGCCCAATTAAATCTTTTGCTTCTCTCCAACTTCCATCTGCTATTTGAGCGATTTTTAACGCTTCCTCTTTGGAGAGATCTTTATAGGAAACCAAAGCACTACTTAATTCATCTAACTGAAGTTTGGGAAACTTCACCACCTGGGTGCGGCTTAGTATGGTTGGTAAAATAGCCTCTTGTGATTGAGCAATAAGGATAAAAATTGTATTTGCAGGCGGCTCTTCTATGAGTTTAAGAAGACGATTTCCTTCTTTTTTCAGAAACTCTGCTCCCCAAATAATTTGAACCTTATACTTCCCTTCAAAATGCCTCAAAGAGTGCTGACGAATGATTTGGTTGCACTCTTCGGCAGTGATGTTACCTTGTTTGTTTTCATTGGCCAATTGCGCTATCCAATCAGGGTATTTGAAATAGGATTCTTCAGCCAAGAATTCACGCCAATTTTCAATGCAAGCTCTTGATAAGGATTTGCTGCCAATTGTGGGATAGGTATAAAACACGTCAGGGTGAATCATTTTACTACACTTTACACATGAAGCACAGCTACCGCAGCTATCCTCATCATTGGGCTGCTCACAATTTACGTATTGAGCGAAGGCGAGTGCCATACTTAGCTTACCTGTTCCTTCTGCACCTAAAAACAACATGGCTTGACTTATTTTATCGTTTTTCGCCGATTGAATAAGTTGATTTTTTAGCTCCGCTTGAGCGATGACTTGGTTAAATTGCATGCTTTCGTTTAGACTTCGTAAATTTACAAAAAATACCTGCATTTATCCTTGTATTCATTCACAGGATATTTGCTATAATGAACTAGATTGCCAAGTTATTGTTTGTAAGTTAAAGGGAACAGAAGAAATTAGATTATGAAGGTAGCAGTATATAGAAAAGCCCATTTTAATGCCGCACATCGGCTGTACAATAAATCTTGGAGCCAAGAGAAGAATGATAAAGTTTTTGGTTTGTGCAATAATGCAAATTGGCACGGACATAACTATGAGTTATTGGTGAAGGTCATAGGGGAAATTAATCCCGATACGGGATATGTGATTGACTTAAAAGTTCTTAAAGACATCATAAAGGAAGAGGTCGAGGAACGTTTCGACCATAAAAATTTAAATCTAGATTGTCCTGAGTTTGAAAATTTAAATCCTAGCGCTGAAAATATTGCGGTAGTTATTTATGATTTGCTGCGCGGACGTTTAGATAAGTGTTTCGAGATACAAGTTCGTTTGTATGAAACCGAGCGTAATTTTGTAGAGTATCCGGTCTAAGATTCCTACTTGTACAAGCTAATCTTTTATTAATGCACGATATGCAATAGTGTGAATATCTGTTCGTGTATTTTCATGTGCAAGAATATTTTTACCATATGCATCTGGATAAGTTCTATTGGATAAAAAGACATAAATTAGTTTGGTTTCAGGATCAGCCCATACACATGTTCCGGTAAAACCTGTATGCCCAAAGCACCAATCACTAGAAAACTTTGAACTTGGCCCTGCTCCACGCTTACCGGTTTTGTCATCTATTTCAGCTGGCTTATCAAATCCGAGTCCTCGGCGGTTATCTTGGTCTTTATAGTGTGCAGTGTTGAAATAAGCGATGGTCTCTTTTTTTAAGAATTGTTTTCCGTTATAAGCACCGTCATCCATTAACATTTGGAATATTGCAGCGATATCGTGGGTGTTGCTAAATAAGCCTGCGTGACCGCAGACGCCTCCTAGCATAGCAGCTCCAGGATCATGCACATAGCCTTGTACTTTTTGTTTTCGAAATAAGGTATCATTTTCCGTTGGAGGTATTCTATCTAATGCGAATTTTACGCTCGGATTAAACGAAATATTATTGAGTCCCATAGGATGATAAAACTCGTCTTGCACATACTGATCCAATGTTTTACCACTTATTTGTTGAATGACTTTCATTAACAAATAAAATCCTAAATCGCTGTATCGGTATTGAGGACTCTCTGAGATACTTAATCCTTCTATGGTTTTCCAGATTACAGTTGTAGAGTCTTTGCATATAAATAAATCATCAGCTACTTTAACACAATAGGCGGCATTCGAATCTACACTATACCAATTGTTGTAAACAGAATCTTCAACTGTGGAACGGTAAAAAGGAATCCATCCAGGCAGACCGGATTGATGAGCAAGAATATCTTTTATTACCAAGTTCCCTACCTTGGTTCCTTCCAATTCTGGCAAATAGTGAAGTAGGGGTTCATTCAATTCTAGTATTTTATTTTCATACAACTTCATGACCGATAGTGTCGTCGCCGCTACCTTGGTGATGGAGGCAAGGTCATAAATAGTTTGCGAATTTATAGGAATTTGTTTATCGTAGGTGGCATAGCCAAAGCCTTTCTCGTAAACAATTTTCCCTTCATGGGCAACTAGGATTTGACAACCCGGAGTTGCATTTAACTCAATAGCTTTTTCTGCGAAGAAATCAATACTATCTAAAATTTTTGAATCCATTCCTGTTTCTTCTGGAACTGCATATTGTAATACATTCTTCTTGGCCTTATAATCATAACCGGCTCCTGCTTTATACGAACCGGCTGAAACCGGAAGCTTTCCATTCACATCTATCTCACCAAACAGCGCTTTAGCAGCTCCTAATTGTGCATGATTATTATCCTCATAAGCGAGTAAAATAGAGTTGAAATTTTCAAAATGGATTAAACTGTATGGTGAACCAAATAAGGTGACAATAAGCTCATTTTTTTTATTTAATTCGTTCAGCAAGTGTAGCTCTCCGGCAGAAAACCCATAGTCTTTGCTCTTCCACCTGCTCATGTTGTGCACAGATACAATTACTCGATCATAATCGTTCATTTTAGCTAAATGTATATTGGCTTGATCGACACTTATTCCATTGGGGATATTAAATCTGGCTGTCACACCGCGTTTAGTTAAACTAGTTTGAAAAAGTTCTTCTTCACTAGAACCAAGCGCAAGGCATGCGGTGTACTTTTGTTGTCCAGTTTTAAGCGGCAGAAGATTGTTTTTATTGGCGGGGATGGTTAAAGCACTTTCAAACAATAGCTGATGAAGGCTGTCTCCTTTTTCTGAAGCAATAAGGGATGGAACACGGCTAGTATTAACTGCTTCATTTTTATGTAGTCCAAGTTCATACTTATAAGCGAGTACTTTCTTCAAACGCATATCTATATATTCTTGGGTTATTTCACCGTCAAGTACTGCTTTTTTTATGAGCTTTATCCCTTTAGGAATGTTTTCAGAAACGACCAAGACATCGTTTCCTGCAAGAAATGCGGTTTTATCTACATCACCAGGGGTAAAATATTTGCTAACTCCCTGCATATTTAGTGCATCTGAGAATACAAGACCATCAAAGCCTAAACTATCTTTGAGTAAGTCACTAACTACCTTTTTGGACAAGCTTGAAGCTAAGTTTGGCGTGCTATCCAAACTTGGTATGCTTAAGTGGGCAACCATTATTCCCATCATTCCATTTTCAATGGCAACTTTAAATGGATATAACTCTAAACTATCTAAGCGTTCAAAACGGTGATTAATTATGGGAAGATCTTTGTGTGAATCTGTATCGGTATCTCCATGACCAGGAAAATGCTTTCCTACTGCCATTACACCCACATTTTGCATGCCTTGCGCATAGGATAATCCTTTGAGGGCAACATTATATTTATCTTCCCCAAAACTTCTATCGTTTATTACTGGGTTGTTTATATTGTTGTTGACGTCAATTACTGGTGCAAGATTGATATTGATTCCTATT
>JADHRO010000105.1 GCA_016777395.1 Chitinophagales bacterium
TGAGGGGGAAGAGAAGAAATTACCTAAGATGGCTGTGGAAAAGGAGGACACTGCAGCTATAATTAGACTAAAGGAGGAGATAGTGGAGAAACTGAAAGAAGAAGAAAGTATAGCTCAATTGAAACTGGAAGAGAAAAAAAAGAAAGCAGAGGCGGACGAAAAAAGAAAGAAAGCTTTGGAGGAAAATATAACTTCTCAAGAAAAAGAATTGGCTGCTATGAAAAAAGCTAAGGAAGATGCAATAGCAAAGAAAAATAGACTGTTAGAGGAGAAGCGATTAAGAGCTAAGAAAAAAAATGAAGAAAAGGAAGATGATGTATTAATTTTTGATGTAAACTTTGAATCTGCAAAGGATACCACCTCAAAAAAATATAAAAAACAGCAATTGGCTTTGGCAAAGGAGATAGTTGAAATGCAGGATAATTTGGAAGACATGACTACGGTTCGGGTAGATCAGGTAGAAATCAAATCCTCTAAAAAACGTAAGAAATTAAAAATGGGTGATGATGTGGATGCCATTAGGATGGAGAAAAGTCGATTTTTCCTAAGTAGAGCCATGTTTGAAATTGATAAAAAAAATTATAAAAAGGCAGTGGAATATGCAGATAAAAGTATATCTCTGAACCCTAATTTCACAGAGGCATATATGCTGAAAGCAGATGTTTATGCGAGTTTCGGCTATTACGACAAAGCCTATAATAGCTACAGGAATGCCAATTTGACGGATAATCAAATTCCGCAACTGCATTACAATATGGGTAATTGCTTAATTTACTTAAATAAGAAAGAGCAAGCCATCGAAGAGATGACTGAGGCTATACGAATTGATTCTGCTTATATTTTGGCTTATTCAGGTCGATCAGCGCTTTACGTTGGAATGAACAAATACCGATCAGCTTTAACTGATTACAATACTATTCTAACAATAAACAAGTACTTTTACCCTGCTCTGAAGGGAAGGGGTTTGGCCCATTTAAATTTGGGTAATTATAATGAAGCGGTTCGTGATTTTAACGAACTATTGGAGTATGAGACAGAAGATCCAAGCATATACTACCACAGAGGAATGGCTAAAATGTATCAAGCAGAAATTTATGGTGCTTGCATGGATTTTTTAAGTGCTTCAGAAAATGGATTTATTGATGCAAATAAAGCGATTAATAAGTATTGCGATTAAAAATTAGGCAGTTTATAGCTAATCTGTTTTTTTAACTTTGTGAGGAATGAAAAAATTATGTTTAATTGGAGCGGATGGTCAGTTAGGAACGGAAATATCTATGGCACTGAGTGACGATGCTAGGTTTCATTGTACCTTGCTAACCATTAAAGAATTGGATCTTCTTAATACCGACAAGGTAGTGGAGTATTTTTCC
This sequence comes from Chitinophagales bacterium, assembly GCA_016777395.1. Taxonomy (GTDB): domain Bacteria; phylum Bacteroidota; class Bacteroidia; order Chitinophagales; family UBA8649; genus JAFMKE01. Next base: position 1,374 of record JADHRO010000105.1, read on the forward strand.
AATAATTCCTTTGATTTTGTTATCAACTGCGCCGCATACACCGCTGTGGATAAGGCTGAAGTAGAGTTAGAACTTAATGACAGACTCAATTATTTAGTAGTTGAGAAGCTAGCTGACCTATGTAGGAAGCAAGATGCTTTTTTTATTCATATCTCTACTGATTTTGTGTTTGACGGCACTAAATGCAGTCCTTGGACTGAATCAGATAATACCAATCCTTTGCAGGCCTACGGTCGAGCTAAGTTAAAAGGGGAAGCATCAGTGACCAAAGGTATTGTGCTTCGTACGTCCTGGTTATACTCACCTTACGGTAACAATTTCGTGAAAACAATGTTGCGATTGGGCAGTGAACGGGAACAGTTAAATGTGGTCAATAACCAAATAGGAACCCCTACTTATGCTTATGATTTAGCTCGAGTAATAGTCACCATTTGTTTAGATAAAAATTATAAGAAAAAAAACGGTATTTATCATATGAGCAATGAAGGAGTTGCCTCATGGTATGACTTTGCTTGCAGTATTATGGAATATGGAAAAAAAGACTGCGTGGTGAAACCGATACCCGATTCGGCTTTCCCCACTGCTGCCAAGCGTCCGAATTATAGTGTATTAGATAAAACGAAGATTAAGGAACAATTTGGTATCGAAATACCTTATTGGAGAGATAGCCTTAAGCAGTGTATCAAAATTTTAAAAGAATATGAAAGTTGAAATTAAGAAGATAATCAATATTGCCAGAGAGGCTGGAGATGCTATTTTAGAGATATACCAAAAGGATTTTGAAGTATACACTAAAAAAGATGAATCTCCATTAACTGAGGCTGACCAAGCAGCCAATGCGATTATTTTGGAAAAGCTCATCGCCAACTATCCCGATATACCTTATATTTCTGAAGAAGTAAAGCAAAATGATTATTCCGAGAGAAAAGATTGGGAACACTGTTGGCTGATTGATCCATTGGATGGCACCAAAGAGTTTATCAAGAAAAACGGAGAATTTACAGTCAATATAGCTTTGATTCACAAGGGTGAGCCTATTTTAGGTGTTGTCCATGTTCCTGTCCAAAACAAAACCTATTATGCAGAAAAAAATCAAGGTGCATTTGTTATTGAAAATAATGGAGTACCCAAGCAAATAGAAAATAGAACACATTACAGTGAATTGGATGAAATCGTTGTGGTAGCGAGTCGCTCTCATCTTAGTCAGGAGGTTGTTGACTTTGTGGATGATTTAAAAGCAAAAGGAAAGCAAGTCGAATTTCTTTCTTCAGGCAGCTCTCTTAAGTTTTGTTTGGTTGCTGAAGGTAAAGCGCATGTATACCCACGTTTAGCTCCAACGATGGAGTGGGATACCGGAGCCGCTCATGCAGTTTGCTTAGAAGCGGGGAAGAATGTGCTAGTTTATGAGACCAAGGAAGCCCTTAGCTATAATCGGGAGGATTTGTTAAATCCATGGTTTATTGTGGAATAATAAATAGCCAATTAATCATCAACTTATTTATTGTGCTCTAACCAGATTAATTCATCGGTTTTGAAGCCTGGGGCCTTAGCTTATTTCAAATAGTCATTTTTCAAATTTAAAATCCATTCTTGCTATTTCATACCATTTTCCCAAATATTGTTCTTTATTGAACGGGCTTACCGCTGAGGCACCCAATGGGATATTTTAGCATGACTTTAGGAGAAAGAAGAAAGCGATTAATAGAATAGTATGGGGTAAACGTCTTATGGCAAAGGTTTTTTAAGCAGAACAATCATTCATCTAGCCAATCTTTAAAACTTCTTGATTTTTCAGCACTTATTACAAGTTCACTTGCTTGATTAGGTTCTAAATTAAGTTTTACTCTACCTTTAAAATAAGGATGAATCTCTGCTATGGAATCAATATTTATCATGAATTGTCTATTGGCTCTAAAAAAAACCTCAGGATCCAAAAGCTCTTCTACTTCATCTAAACTGTTATCGATAGGAAACTTTTTTCCATTAAACTTAACCAGGTAGTTAATGCGTTCATGAGAAAAGAAATAGGCAATATCTTGAACATTTACAGATCGGATAACATTCCCAATCTTAACCATAAATCGTTTCTTATATTCCTTATCTTTCTCCGCTAAAAGATGGGTTAATTTTTGCAGATCTTTGACATAGCTGACTTCACTTTTTTCTTTAAAATAAGTGCTGTATTTATCAAAACAAAATTTGACATCTTCAATAGATGCTTCCGCTGTATAAAAGTATAAGGTATTAAATAAGAAGGAGCTAGCCATGTGTCGATCATTTCTTGCAAAAAATACTAATGCAGAGGAAACTTGCTTTTTTGAGTATATAGAAAATAAATCTTCCACTTCATCATCACAAACATTGAAAATTAACTCAGGGTCTTCATTATTGTTTAGGTAGTTTAAAAAATCGTCCCGCCCCACTACAATATCTATATTATCGGGTTGCTGACTGAGACGCTGAATAGTTTTACTAAGCAGTTGTGCTGATTTTTTTGAAACAGAAACGATGAGTACATTCATGAAACTCTAAAATAAGAAAACTTAAGAACTAATTTTTCAGGAATAAGCTGATTACATCTTCTGTTTGATTATTTAAAAAAAAGAGGACTATTTCTTGTAGAATTTTAGGAAGTGTATATTTGTATGGTGTTAAAAATTAAAAGCCCTACCGAAGCAGGGCTTTTTCCAAACCAAACCAACAATATGAATTATTGATACACCTAATTTATACTTACAATTACTATTGTTGAACATATTTTCTCTGAAACGGTATAATATCATTCTGAATCGGGAAATAATGAAACCAAATGGAAACTATGAAAATAAAACCAGCTTTACCAAAAGGAATGAGAGATTTTTTGCCAGCGGACGTGCGCAAAAGAAATTACATCATTCAAACGATTAAGGAATCTTTTGAATTATTTGGTTTTCAAGCTATAGAAACTCCGGTAATGGAGAATCTAAATACGCTTGCGGGTAAGTATGGAGATGAAGGGGATAAGCTTTTGTTTAAAGTACTAAACTCAGGAGATTACTTAAAAAAGGTGACCTTCAATGAATTAGGCGATGCGGATTCAAGGAAGTTAACTCCTAAAATAGCTGATAAGGGATTGCGATACGATTTAACGGTGCCGCTTGCTCGATACGTTGTGCAGCATCAGAATGAAATTAGCTTTCCATTTAAGCGATACCATATTGCTCCAGTTTGGCGAGCAGATCGACCACAAAAAGGTCGTTATCGAGAATTTTTCCAATGTGACGCGGATATTATAGGTAGTAAGAGCCTATATAATGAAGTGGAATTGATTCAAATCTATTCAAGTGTTTTTGAAAAGCTGAAATTAGCGGTTACTATAAAATATAACAACAGAAAAATCCTTATGGGTTTGATGCAAGCACTTGGTCTATCTGGCAGGGAACAGGAGGGTATTGTACTATTAGATAAATTGGATAAAATTGGCCCAGATAGAGTGCTCGAAGAGTTTAAAACGCTTGGATTAAGCCAAGATCAGTTGACCCTCTTTAAAACAGTTGTAAGTGAAAATGATATCCATGCCTTACCTCATTCTGAATTGATTCAACAGGGGATCGAAGAATTAGAGTTTGTAAAGAAGTTTAATATTCCTTCTTCAAAATTTGATGTTACGCTAGCGCGTGGACTTGACTACTATACGGGATGCATTTTTGAAGTGGTAAGTAATGAATACGAAATTGGAAGTGTTGGTGGAGGTGGTCGATATGATAACTTAACGGAGATGTTTGGTAAGTCGGATTTAGCGGGTGTAGGTATTTCTTTTGGATTAGATCGTATTTATGATGTTTTGGAAGGATTAGCTCGTTTTCCTGAAACGCTTAATGCAAGCTCTAGTGTTATGTTTGCTCATTATGATGATGCGAATCAGTCCTATGCATTTGAAGCCTTGGGTAAATTGAGAGCAGCTGGAATTCCAGCTGAGTTATATCCAGATAATGCTAAATTTCAGAAACAAATAAAATATGCTAACGATAAAGGAATTTCATATGTAGCTATAGTAGGGGATAATGAAATGAAGAATGAAACTTTCATGTTAAAGAACATGGAAACAGGCGAACAAGAGGAGATGTCAATCCAAGCACTTATTAATTATTTAAATTCCATTAAATAAAGTTTATGGAAATATCCAACAATCCAATAAGCATAGCTGATATAGCAAGCCTACTAGTCACCAACGGCAAGTTAAGTCTTGCAGATGATGCCAAGGCCAATATACTTAAATGTCGAAATTACTTGGATGAAAAAATCAAAGAAGAAGGGGTTAAGTATTACGGCATAAATACGGGCTTTGGTTCCTTGTGTGATGTTGAAATTTCTAAAACCGAAATTAATCAACTGCAAGAAAATTTAGTCAAGTCTCATGCCTGTGGATTGGGAGATATTGTTCCTATTGAGATTGTACGGATAATGTTAATTCTAAAAATCCAATCCTTGGCCTATGGTCATTCTGGAATAGCGCTAAAAACAGTGGAAAGGCTTATAGATATGTATAATGCGGATGTTATTCCTGTTATATATACACAAGGATCTTTGGGCGCAAGTGGTGATTTAGCTCCCTTGGCACATTTAAGTTTGCCCATTTTAGGTAAAGGAGAAGTATGGTATAATGCTGAAAAAATAACTGGTGAATCATTAGAAAAACGTCTTGGGTGGCAACCCTTAAAGTTGCAATCTAAAGAGGGTTTGGCCTTACTAAACGGCACACAGTTTATGTCCGCTTACGGTACCTTTCTAGTGATGGAAAGTGAGAAAATACTCAATCGAGCGAATACTATAGCAGCGGCTTCAATTGACGCTTACGATTGTCGAATAGAACCATTTAATAATCTCGTTCATCAAATAAGACCGCATCAAGGTCAAATAGATGCCGCAGCGTTTATTTTAGCAAATCTTCAGGGAAGTGAAATTGCCGGTCAAGAAAAGAGTCAGGTGCAGGATCCCTATTCTTTTAGGTGTATTCCTCAAGTGCATGGTGCTAGTGCGGATACCTTAGGATATGTGAAGCGAGTTATTACTACCGAGATTAATAGTGTGACTGATAATCCAAATGTTTTCCCAGATGAAGACGAGATTATTTCAGCGGGTAATTTTCATGGTCAACCCCTGGCATTGGTTTTAGATTTTTTAAAACTTGCCTTAGCAGAATTAGGAAGCATTAGTGAAAGGAGAACTTATTTATTATTATCAGGTAATAGAGGCTTACCGGTGTATTTAAGTCGGAAGCCTGGGTTGAACTCAGGCATGATGATTCCCCAGTACACAGCAGCTTCTATTGTCTCTAAAAACAAGCAGTTGTGTACGCCAGCTTCTTCGGATAGTATACCGAGTAGCAATGGGCAAGAAGATCATGTAAGTATGGGCGCCAATGCTGCAGTTCAGTGCATAGAAATAATGGATAATGTTAAAAGCATCTTAGCGATTGAGTGGATGACTGCTGCTCAGGCTTTAAGCTTGAGAAAGCCATTGAAAAGCTCACCTAGGATTGCTCATTTGTTAGCGAGTTATAGATTGATTGTCCCAACCTTGGAAGAGGATCGGGAATTATTCAAGGATATGCAAAAGACTCAGCTATTTTTAAGTCAGCAACTCCTTTAAAAGTTGGAAGAAAGATATTAAAGCCATTAACTGGTTTGGATTGATCTCCATGATAGATCAATTAAATCTTTAATTAAGGCCTTTTAATCTTCATGCAAAAGGAATACGGATCTATTTATATTTAACAAAAAAGGCTTCCAATTTGGAAGCCTTTTTTTATCTATAATTAATAAAAATTACTTCTTACCACCTTTACCG
>JADHRO010000106.1 GCA_016777395.1 Chitinophagales bacterium
ATCGTTAAAGGTACAATCACGACCAAAACTAAAGGCGGTTTGATTGCAGATGTATTTGGATTAGAAACATTCTTACCAGGATCTCAAATTGATGTAAAACCAATTATCGATTACGATATATATGTTGGAAAGACGATGGAATTCAAAGTTGTGAAAATTAACGAGTCTATTAAGAACGCTGTAGTTTCTCATAAAGCGTTGATTGAGTCTGATATCGAAGAGCAAAGACAAGTAATTATTTCTCAATTAGAGAAAGGTCAAGTTCTTGAAGGAATAATTAAAAACATTACTGATTTTGGTGCATTTATCGATTTAGGCGGTGTTGATGGCTTATTATATATCACTGATATTTCATGGGGTAGAATTAACCATCCGAATGAAGTATTGGAATTGAATCAAAAAATTAATGTGGTAGTTCTTGAATTTGATGATAATAAGAAACGTATTTCATTAGGTCTTAAGCAACTGCAACAACATCCTTGGGGCGAGTTTGGCGACAAAATTGAAGTTGGCCAAAAAGTTAAAGGTAAAATTGTAAATGTTGAAGATTACGGTGCATTCTTAGAAATCAATGCAGGAGTCGAAGGTTTAATTCACGTTAGTGAAGTAGCGTGGAGCAATGAACCAATCAATGCAAGAGACTTCTTTAAATTGGGCGATGAGCATGAATCTATTGTGATGACAATCGATAGAGAAGATCGTAAGATGTCATTATCTCTAAAACAATTGACTCCGGATCCTTGGAATGAGATTGAAAATAACTTCCCAGTTGGTTCTAGGCATACAGGTGAAGTCAAAAACATTACTCCTTACGGTGTATTTGTGGAGCTTCAGCAAGGTATAGGTGGAATGGTTCACATCTCTGATTTATCTTGGACGAAACGTTTTAATCATCCATCTGAATTTACAAAGGTTGGCGCCGACATTGAATGTGTAGTTCTTGATATTGATAATGAGAACAGAAAATTATCATTGGGTCATAAGCAAATTGAAGAGGATCCATGGGATACATTTGAATCTGTATTTCCTGAGGGATCTGTTCATGAAGCAAGTATACTAAGCAAGGAAGAGAAAGGTGCGATTGTGCTTTTACCATATGGTTTAGAAGGTTTTGCTCCAACTCGTCATTTGAAGAAAGAAGACGGTTCTGAGCCTAAAGCAGATGATAAATTGGAGTTCAAAGTAATTGAATTTAACAGAAATGATAAACGTATCATTTTATCACACACTGCTATCCACAACGAAGACATCCAAGATGAGAAAATGGATAAGAAACGTGGTGGCAAGAAGAGCGGAGGTTCGAGTGATGCTGTCAAGAAAATTCAATCTAACATTGAATCATCTACTCTTGGAGATTTAGATGTATTATCTAAATTGAAGAAAGAAATGGAAACCAATGAAAAGAAAACTAAGAAGTAGTTTTCAATTATAAGCTTTACAGAAATCAAAAAAGTCTCCCGATTAGCGGGGGACTTTTTTATTTTATAAGCATACTTGTATATCCATTTAGTGAGCTATTCCTTTAATCATTCCTTTAAAAATAAAGCCATGAAAAGGAAGGACCGCATACCAATAGAGACGGCCAAGGATGCCTAAGGGACGAAATGTAGCCGTTTGGATTAAGACGTCTCCCTCTATCTTAAATTCCAACCAAGCCTCTCCTGGTAGTTTCATTTCAGCATAAAGCAAAAGTCGCCCCTCGTTTTTATTCGCGTAGAGTACTCGCCAAAAATCCAGTGCATCTCCTACATTGATGTGATTAGTATTTGTTCTGCCTCTTCTGAGGCCTACGCCCCCGACTAGCTTATCGAGATTACCCCGCAATGACCATAACCAATTGGCTGAATACCAGCCCATTTCACCCCCAATTTGCCAAATACGGTCAATAACCTCCTCTTTATTCGTGAATACTTCCTTCTTTTTATCAACAAAAACACCGAAAGATGGCACTTGAATGAAATCTGAGATATCTGCTTTAAATCCACTACTCGCGTAGGCATCTTTCCAACTGGATGCGATTTGATTGTTCTCCACTTTTTGAAAAGCTCTAAGCAATGATTCTTCATAGCCGATGGGTTTTATACCTACTATCTCATTCAATGAATGATTTCTACACACAACTTCCACCTTCATGCTATCAACTAAGGAAGCTGCTAGCTTAAAAGATGTTGAGGTTACGAAATACAACCAATAGGAGGAAAGTTTAGGAGTCATTACTGGCAAAGTAAAAATATACCTTTTTAAATTTCGAACCTTTGCAAAGGTGAGTAGCATTTCCTTGTAACTGAGTATATCTGTTCCACCAATATCAAAGTTTTTATTGAAAGTTTGTGGATTCATTAAAGTTTTAGAGAGAAATGAAATAACATCTGTAATTCCAATTGGCTGACATCTAGTCTTTAACCATTTTGGCGTTATCATAATAGGTAGTTTTTCTACTATATCTCTTATAATCTCGAAAGATGCGCTACCGGAGCCAATAATAATGCCAGCACGCAGGCAAGTGAAGTTGTAATTGCCTTGAGCAAGCTCTTCTTCTACATTTTTCCGAGACATCAAGTGTTCAGATAACTCATCTTCATTGACAATGCCACTCAGATATATAAGGTGTTTTATTTGAGTGCCTTTCATAGCTGTCCGGAAATTTTTGGCGGCTTGTTTTTCTAAGGCGCTATAGTTACTATTTGAAGTCATACTATGAACTAAGAAGTATGCGCCATCTATTTCCTTAGGAATTTTGTGAAGTGATTCTTCATCTAAAAGATCTATCTCGATGACTTCAATTTTATCGACTAATGACTGTGGTGGATTGAATCGCTTTTTGTCTCTTACACAGCATGTAACATGATGTCCTTGTTCCGTTAAAGTAGGTAAAAGTCTTTTACCAATGTATCCAGTTGCCCCTGTTAACAGTATCCGCATATTTTAATTTTGCTTGTTTAAAAAGAATCCTTTTTGATAGTATGTAACTCTCTATTTTAGATTGATACCAAACTTAAACAATCTATTTTAGAAGCAATAGGAAATTAGCATCTACTTCCATTTGATATTGCACCCTATACTTGGGAATTGCTCAGCTGACGGTATTTTTCCCAATAAAAGTTGATCAAGAGCTTGTCCCAGGTCTTTTCCTGTTGCATCTCCCATATTCGGTCGGGTTTCATCAAATCTGCCTCGATATACACAACTTAACTTTCCATCAAACACAAAAATATCCGGCGTACACTCAGCTCCATATGCTCTTGCAACTTCCTGACTTTCATCATAAAGATAGGGGAAAGGGTAGCTCTCTTTTTGGGCTATGACTTTCATTTGTTCTGGTCCATCTTGAGGGTGAGTCTCTATATTATTACTGCTAATAGCAATAAATTGGATGCCTTGGTTTTGATACTTGTTGGCTAGTTCAACTAGTTTTGAATTAATATGATGTACAAATGGACAATGATTACATATAAAAACTATTACAGTGCCAATATCAGACTGAATTTCCTTCAGACTTAACACTTTATTGGACACAGTATCTAGAAGTTCAAAGCTAGGCGCATGCGTCCTAAGTTTCATCATGTTGGAGTTTGTCAGTGCCATTTTAAAGTCTATAATTTATTATCAAAATTATTGTAAAGCCTCTAGCCTTGCAATTAATGGTGGATGTGAGTAGTGCACAAAAACATAGCTAGGGTGAGGTGTTAGATTGCTCAAATGGTTCACACTTAGATTTTTAAGCGCTGTTTGCAGTGGTTCTCCGTTGTAGGTTTCTTTAGCAAAATTGTCAGCTTCAAACTCATTTTTACGAGAAAGAAGGTTCATACCAATACCGGTCATTAAGGAAATTGGAGAGTAAAGCATTGAAAAGCCTATTAGCGCTATATGAAAACTATTTGAACTTGCACCTAATGCCGCTACTAACAATGAGCTACTAGAAAGAAGTCCAAAAAGAAAAAATAGAACACCCGTTTGAATAACTCCTAGAATCATTCCTTGTTTAATGTGGTTTTTTTTATAGTGACCAACTTCATGCGCTAGTATGGCGGTTAATTCTTCTTCTGTATTATCCTTCATTAAGGTGTCATAAAGCACAATAGCTTTCTTTTTTCCTAAGCCACTAAAGAAAGCATTAGCCTTACTTGATCGTTTAGAACCGTCAATTACAAAAATATTTGTCAACGGAAAATCAACTTTACTTGCATAACTTTCAATACTTTTGCGCAGGCTTCCATCCTCTAGGGGCTCTAGTTTATTGAATAAGGGCAATATAAGCGTAGTATAGAAGGTTGCAAAGAAAAGACTAACCATGGTCATGATAATCCATGCAATCCACCAAAAACTATTTGGTAACTGATAGTATACCCAAGTGAGTGCGCTTAATATAGCACCTCCAATCAATATGCTTAGCATTAAGCTTTTGAAAAAGTCCAAAATATATGTTTTCAAAGTGGTTTGATTAAATCCATATTTCTCTTCAATAACAAATGTTTTATACAAACTGAATGGTAAATTGAGAATAAATGAACCCAATGAAAGCATTCCAAAAAACAATAAACTTTGTAGAATATTGTTAGCAGTTAAACCATTAATCCAACTATCTAAGGAACCAAAGCCTTTAAAAATAAGAATAGACAGAATAGTTGCAAGACTAATCACGCTCGATAGAAGCGCTATATTTCCGTTGTCTTTTGCATAATTTTTTGCTTTACTGTATTTGTCCTTATCATACAAATCCTCCACCAATCTTGGCAATGGATTGCTCCAACTTTTTGAATTCAAAAAGTCCAATACTTTACCAAATATAAATTCTAATACTACGAAACAAATAATAATAAGGAGGAGGTTGTTAGCTGTCATGACTATTTTAAAATTATCTTGACTATAGAACGCTTATCTTGATTAGCTAGTTCAATAAAATACATGCCTTGCGCGTAATCACCCATATAGAATTTTCGGCTATTCGCATCTAGATTTGCTATTTGCTGTCCTGTAATATCAATTAAACGAATAGATTCTATTTGTTCATTGCCAATATCAAGGTGCATGAAGTCATTAACTGGATTAGGATAGATACTAATGTAATCGAAGTTGAGATCGCTTATACCCGTTAGGAAAATAAGAATGGGGTTAGAAAGACCTTGGCAAAGCCCGTTGTCTGTGGTACAAGTATATTGGCCATAATTAATAGGCGCATAGCTACTGCTATTTGCACCAGGGATAGAAGCTCCATTTCTATACCATTGGTAATTGCTTAGCCCTGAAGTTGCTGTCAAAACTCCATTAAAATTGCTGATATTAATAATAGGTATAGGTATAATGCTTAAGTCTAGGGTCCGCATGATATCACAACCATTGGAATTCCCGCCTTGTACAGTATAAGTTGCCGTGTTATTATCACTGGTGTAAGTTAATCCATCAATCCAAGTGTAAGATTCACAAGCGGTAATAACATCCGTGCCTGAACCTGATGAAACTATAGTCAAATCTAAAAAGAATAATGAATCGCATCCATTCGGGGATGCTCCAGGTATCACGTAACTCTCATTAATTACGGAAGAGGTATACGTCACTCCATTTACCCAAGTATAACTATCACACTCTTGCGTTAAAACATAAGTGATACCTTGGCTTGAAAATATGGTGAGATTAAGAAATACGGTTGAATCACAACCGTTTGCAGCTCCACCACTATAAGTAAAACTAGCAGTATTGTTAGAGCCGGTATAAGTATTTCCATCTATCCAAGTAAACTGGTCACAGGCTGTATGGCTATCGACTCCAAAGGCAAGGCTATTGATGGTTAAATCCAAAGTAATAATCGAATCACAACCCGATGAGTTGTTAATTGTCGTGGTTGCCGTATTATTAGATGCTGTATAAATGTTACCGTCTATCCATTGATAAGAGCCACACGCATTAACGACGTCTATACTCGAAGATGGATTATTAACAGTCAAGTTTAAGGTAACAAGAGAGTCACAACCATTGGCATCTGTTAAAGTAATATTGGCGGTATTGTTTGATCCATTATAGGTCAACCCATTAATCCAAGTATAGGATCCACAACTAACAATCGTGTCTACGCTGCTTGTTGAAGGAATAATAGTAAAATTAAGTGTTACGACAGAATCACATCCATTAACATTGCCTCCTGGCACGTTGTATGTCGCGGTGTTGTTTGCAGTAGAATAAGTATTTCCATCAATCCATGTTATACTTGTACATGCGGAAAGATTATCCGTACGATAGCTCGAATTATTAATTGTTAGGTTAAGAAGAGCGATAGAATCACATCCTAAACCATTAGTCAAAGTAAACGTAGGTGTATTGGTTGAGGCGGTATATGTATTGCCATCAATCCAAGTAAAACTATCGCAAGCAGCATGAACATCAGGAACAATGTTATTGAAGAAAATAGATAAATCGAGGTTGATTATTGAATCACAACCAACAGAATTAGTTAGGGTAACAGCGGGAGAACTTGTAGAACTATAATACGTGACACCATTGATCCATGTTAGGCTATCACAAGCTACTATAGTATCCGTATTGGAACTTGGTTGATTGACCGTTAAATCTAGGATAACTAATGAATCGCAAGAATTTGCACCAGGTAGCGTAAAAGTAGCTGAACTGTTGGAAGTATTGTAAATGTTACCGTCAATCCAAGTAAAAGGTCCGCAGCTGGATTGAGTATCTACCGAAGTAATGCTTGGAAGAATAGTTAAATCAAGGGTTATTATAGAATCACACCCCAAAGCGTTTAAAGTTGAAGCAGTTGCTGTGTTATTTGATGAAGAATAAGTATTTCCATCTATCCAAGTTATCGGTGTACATGAAGACTGAAGGTCAGTACTCGAGCTCGATTGATTTACAGTTAATACTGTTACATGCGTTGAATCACAATTCAAAAGAGTAGTGCCCGCAATGTTGATGGTTTGGCTAGTATAATACCAGGTATTGTTTATGAAAGCTGAATCGCACTCCGTTATGGTGTCACTTGTCACTATGGAGTTGTTAATCAGTATATTGTATGTTGTAATAGAGTCACAGCCATTAGCTGCAGCGCCAAGAATTGTATCATTGAAGATAGTTGAATTGAAATACCAAGAACTTCCAATTTGAGTAGAGTCACAAGATGTCACAGATTGAGTTGCAGATGCAGTGGGTAGGAGGGAAGTATTAGTGACAACAAGAGAAT
>JADHRO010000107.1 GCA_016777395.1 Chitinophagales bacterium
AGAGGAATCGTTTGGAATGAGAATGATATGGGAATGACTTTTGAAGAAGTTGACATTCCTGCAGATATGGCTGATGAAGTTGAAGAGTACAGAGAAAAGTTACTTGAAGCAATTGCTGAATACGATGACTCCTTAATGGAGAAATTCTTTGAAGATCCCGATTCGATAACTGAAAGAGAAGTCTTAGACGCATTAAGAGGAGCTACATTGGACGCGAAGTTTGTCCCAATGATGTGTGGTTCAGCTTTCAAGAATAAAGGAGTTCAGGCAATGTTGGATGTGGTTATGGAAATTTTGCCATCTCCATTAGACCAAGAAGCAATCGAAGGAACAAATCCTAAAACAGAAGAGCCTGTTTTAAGAAAACCTTCTCCTGATGAGCCATTTGCTGCCTTAGCATTTAAAATCGCAACTGATCCTTTCGTAGGAAGATTGTGTTTTACTAGAGCATATTCAGGTAAATTGCCTTCAGGTTCTTATGTTCTGAATACAAGAACAATGAAGAAGGAAAGAATTTCTAGGATTTTCCAAATGCATGCAAATTCTCAAAATCAGATTGACGAGTTACATGCTGGTGACATCGCAGCATTAGTTGGATTTAAAGACATTAGAACAGGAGATACATTATGCGCTGAAAATGCACCTATTGTTCTTGAATCAATGGATTTTCCAGATCCAGTTATTGGAGTGGCTATTGAGCCAAAATCTCAAGTGGATATTGATAAGTTAGGATTGGCGCTTGGTAAACTAGCTGAGGAGGATCCAACTTTTCAGGTAAGAACAGATGAAGATACAGCTCAAACAATTATCTCAGGAATGGGAGAATTGCACTTGGAGATTATTATCGATAGATTAAGAAGAGAATTTAAGGTTGAATGTAATCAAGGAGCACCTCAAGTTACATACAAAGAAACAATTACAGGCTCTGTAGAACATAAAGAAGTTTACAAAAAGCAGTCTGGAGGTCGTGGAAAATTCGCTGACATTCAATTTAAGGTTGGTCCAAGAACTGATGGTAAAGAGGGATTAGAGTTTATTAATGAGGTAAAAGGAGGTAGAATTCCTAAGGAATTTATTCCATCTGTTGAGAAAGGATTTAAAGAAGCTATGAATACTGGAGTTTTAGCAGGATTTAATGTGGATTCTTTACAGGTTACATTATTTGACGGTTCATTCCACCAAGTTGATTCAGATGCATTGTCATTTGAGATAGCAGCGAAATTAGCATTTAAAAATTCATGTCCAAAAGCTAATCCGATACTACTTGAACCTATGATGAAGTTGGAGGTGATTACGCCCGAGGCAAACATGGGTGATGTTGTAGCCGATTTGAATAAGCGAAGAGGATTAATGGAAGGAATGGATGATAAAAATGGAGCAAAAGTAGTGAAAGCTAAAGTTCCATTATCAGAGATGTTTGGTTACGTGACATCCTTACGAACGATAACATCAGGTAGAGCAACCTCAACAATGGAGTTTAGCCATTTTGCTGAGGCTCCACAAGCGGTAGCTAAAGAAGTTATTGCGAAAGCTAAAGGACAAGTTGAAGCTTAATAGTAATAGAGATTAAGGTACATTAATTATGAGCCAGAAAATAAGAATAAAATTAAAGTCATTTGATCACAACTTAGTTGATAAATCAGCCGAGAAAATTGTGAAAACTGTAAAATCTACAGGTGCTGTTGTAAGTGGTCCAATTCCATTGCCAACAAATAAGAGAATTTTTACGGTTTTAAGGTCAACACACGTTAACAAAAAGGCAAGAGAACAATTTCAAGTAAGTTCTTACAAAAGATTAATGGATATATACAGTTCCTCTTCAAAAACTGTTGACGCATTAATGAAATTAGAACTGCCTTCAGGAGTTGAAGTAGAGATTAAAGTATAGTAAATAATAATTGATAAGATAACCCAAAAAACTGTTATTCGATGTCAGGATTGATAGGAAAAAAAGTAGGTATGACGAGCATGTACGATGCGAATGGTAAGAACATTCCTTGTACTGTTATTCAGGCTGGACCATGTGTAGTTACTCAAATTAAAACAGAGGAAACTGATGGTTACGATGCGCTTCAGTTAGCGTACGATGAAAAAACTGAAAAGAATATTTCAGCACCCTTAAAAGGTCATTTTAAGAAAGCCGGTGTTTCTCCAAGAGCAAAGCTTGTTGAGTTTGATGGATTTGGAGATGAAAAAGCATTAGGTGATGAAATCACAGTAGAACTTTTCGACGAAGGTGAATATGTTGATGTTGTAGGAACGTCTAAAGGAAAAGGTTTCCAAGGTGTTGTTAAAAGACACGGATTCGCTGGTGTTGGAGGTCAAACTCATGGTCAGCATAATAGATTAAGAGCCCCAGGTTCTATAGGTGGTGCATCTACTCCTTCGAAAGTTTTCAAAGGAATGAGAATGGCTGGAAGAATGGGAGGTGATACAGTTAAAACTCAGAATTTAAAAGTTTTAAAGGTGTTGGCTGATAAGAATTTAATAGTTGTTTCAGGGAATATCGCTGGATCAAAAGGGTCTTACGTTTTAATTGAGAAATAAGATGGAGTTAGCAGTATTAGATAAAACAGGAAAAGACACTGGAAGAAAGGTTACCTTAAGTGATTCAGTTTTTGGTGTTGAGCCAAATGAACACACAGTGTACTTAGATGTAAAGCAATATTTGGCTAATCAAAGACAAGGTACTCATAAGTCGAAAGAAAGAAATGAGATTGTTGGAAGTACCAAGAAATTGAAAAAGCAAAAGGGATCAGGTGCAGCTAGATATGGTGATATTAAGTCTCCTATATTTAGAGGTGGAGGTAGAATATTTGGACCTAAACCAAGATACTACGGATTCAAGTTGAATAAAAAGGTTAAAGCCGTAGCTAAAAAATCGGTTTTATCTTCCTCGTTAAAGGAGGAAAAGGTTATTGTTTTAGAAGATTTGAAGTTTGATGCTCCTAAAACAAAAGATTTTATAGCAGTATTAAAAGGGCTTGACTTGGAAGGAAAGAGAGTTACATTAGTTACTACAGAAAATGAAAAGAACGTTTATTTGTCTTCAAGAAATGTTAAAAAAGTTAAAGTTGTTGCTACTTCAGAAGTGAATACTTACGACTTAATCAATTGTAGTAAACTTGTTCTTTCAGAGAGTTCTGTTAAAGAAATTGAAAATATTTTAAGCTAGTATAAGATGAGTGTTATTGTTAAACCAATCATAACAGAAAAGATGTCTAACCTAGAAGAGAAGCTAGGAAGATATGGATTCATCGTAGAAAATTCGGCCAATAAGGTGCAAATCAAAAAAGATGTCGAAGCTACATACGGTGTAACAGTTGAGTCAGTTAATACTATGCGTTATGCTGGTAAGGCTAAGAGAAACAGAAAGACTTGGGCAATGGACGGAAGAACAAGTTCATTCAAAAAGGCGATAGTTACTCTAAAAGAGGGTGAAGTAATAGATATTTACGGTAATATTTAAAAAAATGGGTTTAAAGAAATTAAAACCAAATACTCCTGGACAAAGACATAAAGTAGCTGATACTTTTGACGATGTTACGAAAGGAAGTCCTGAGAAAAGCTTAATTGCGAAAAAGAAAAGTTCTGGTGGTAGAAATGCCAGTGGAAAAATGACTGTTCGTAATATTGGAGGAGGTCACAAGAAGAAATATCGTTTAATTGATTTTAAACGAACAAAGTTAAATGTTCCAGCAACTGTTAAGAGCATAGAGTATGATCCAAACAGAACAGCTAGAATTGCTTTGTTGCATTACTCTGATGGGGAAAAGGCTTATATACTTGCCCCTAATGGCTTAGAAGTTGGAGCTAAATTACAAGCTGGTAAAGGTGCTCCAATTGAAGTTGCGAATGCATTGCCATTATCTGAAATACCATTAGGTACTGTAGTACACAATGTTGAATTCCAACCTGGACAAGGAGGGAAGTTAGCGAGAAGTGCAGGATCTTATGTTCAGTTAATTGCAAAGGAAGGTAAATATGCTACACTAAAATTGCCATCAGGTGAAACTCGTCAGGTACTCGTTGGTTGTTCTGCAACTATTGGAGCAGTATCGAATTCAGATCACCAATTAGTGGTAAGTGGTAAGGCAGGTAGAAACAGATGGTTAGGCAGAAGACCTAGAGTTAGAGGTGTAGCTATGAACCCAGTAGATCATCCAATGGGAGGTGGTGAAGGACGTTCATCAGGAGGGCATCCTAGATCTAGAAAAGGATTACCTGCAAAGGGATACAAAACTAGAGCTCCAAAGAAATATTCTGACAAGTATATTATTGAAAAGAGAAAAAAATAATTAGATATGGCTAGATCACTTAAAAAACCGCCTTTTGTGCACTATAAGTTGCAAAATCGTGTTGATGTTGCTCAGGAATCAGGAAAGAAGAATGTAATTAAAACTTGGTCAAGAGCTTCAATGATTACTCCAGATTTTGTTGGCCTTACAATTGGCGTACACAATGGAAATAAGTTCATCCCTGTTTATGTAACAGAAAATATGGTTGGTCATAAGTTAGGTGAATTTGCTCCAACAAGGACCTATAGAGGTCATGGATCAGATAAAAAGAAAAAATAATTTATAATTAAAGCATTTTAACAAATGGGTGCTAGAAAGAGAAATACTGCAGAGGCGTTAAAAGAGGCGAAAAAGACTCAGTACTTTGCTAAGTTAAATAACTGTCCAACTTCTCCTCGAAAAATGAGATTGGTTGCTGACTTGGTTAGAGGAATGGAAGTGTATAAAGCATTAGGTGTTTTAGAGTTTTCAAATAAGGAAGCTGCATCTAAAGTAGTAAAGCTTTTAAAATCGGCTATACACAATTACGAAGCGAAAACAGGAGAAGCTCCTGAGTCCGGTGAATTGTTTGTAAGTAAGGTTGCTGTTGATTCGGCTAGAATGTTAAAAAGAATTCAACCTGCTCCACAAGGAAGAGCGCACAGAATTCGAAAACGTTCGAATCACGTTACATTGTTTTTAGAAAAAGTTAATTAGAAAGAAAAGTATAGATAATGGGACAAAAAACGAACCCTATAGGAAATAGATTAGGAATCATACGTGGATGGGATTCTAACTGGTATGGTGGGAAAAAATACGCGGATAAAATTTACGAAGATTCTAAAATTAGAAGCTATATACGTGCTCGTTTGGCAAAAGCATCAGTTTCAAAAATTGTTATAGAAAGAACATTAAAATTAATTTCTATTACAATCCATACCGCAAGACCGGGAATTATCATCGGTAAAGGTGGACAAGAAGTTGATAAGTTAAAAGAGGAAATCAAGAAACTAACTGGTAAAGAAGTTCAAATCAATATTTTTGAAATAAAAAGACCAGAATTAGATGCTAAACTTGTGGCTGATAGTATTTGTCGTCAAATTGAAGGTAGAATTTCTTTTAGAAGAGCAATGAAAATGGCTGTGGCATCAACTATGAGAATGGGAGCAGAAGGAATTAAGATTCAAGTTGCTGGTCGTTTAAATGGAGCTGAAATGGCACGAACTGAGAGTAAAAAAGATGGACGAATTCCATTACACACTTTCCGTGCTGATGTTGACTATTGTTGGTCAGAAGCTCATACTACTTATGGTAGGTTGGGTGTAAAAGTCTGGATTTGCAAGGGAGAGGTTTATGGTAAAGTAGATTTAACTCCGAACAATGCTGCTAACAACAAACAAGGTAGTAAAGGCGGTAAATTCAAAGGAAAGAATAGACGTTAATTATTCATTGTAAAAAATTTAAGAGATGTTATCTCCAAAAAGAGTAAAATATAGAAAGGTTCAAAAAGGAAAAGGTAATGAGAAGGGTATTTCACATAGAGGTGCACAAATTGCTTTTGGATCTTTTGGAATTAAAACCTTAGATCAAGGGTGGATAACTAGTAGACAAATAGAGGCTGCTCGTGTTGCTGTAACAAGATACATGAAAAGAGAGGGGCAAATTTGGATTAGAATGTTTCCAGATAAGCCAATTACTAAGAAACCAGCTGAAGTAAGGATGGGTAAAGGTAAAGGATCTCCAGAGTATTGGGTAGCTCCTGTTAAACCTGGTAAGGTTTTATTTGAAGCTGATGGTGTACCTTTAGAAATTGCCAAAGAAGCTTTAAGATTAGCTGCTCAAAAATTGCCAGTTAAGACAAAGTTTATTGTTAGAAGAGATTATTTAGAAGCGTAAAAATAATTAGAGATGAAAGCTGCAGAATTAAGAGAATTATCCGTTGAGGATTTAAAAGCGAAAATAGTTGAGGAGTCTAAAGCTCTAAATACATTAGTGTTAAATCACGCTGTTTCTCCAATTGAAAATCCAGTTGTTATCAAAACAACAAGGAAATTGGTTGCTCGGTTAAAAACTATTCTTAACGAAAAGGAGCAAGCTTAGAGCTCTACTAAAATTTTGAAACTATGTCTATAAGAAATTTAAGAAAAGAAAGAGTAGGAATTGTTACTAGTACTTCTATGACAAAATCAATTGTTGTTGCAATTGAACAAAAAAAGAAACATACGAAGTATGGTAAATTCGTTAAACAAACTAATAAGTTCGTAGCTCATGATGAGAAGGAGGAATGTACAGTTGGGGATACGGTAAAAATTATGGAAACTAGGCCACTAAGTAAAACAAAGAACTGGCGTTTGGTTGAAGTATTAGAGAAAGCGAAATAATTTTTTGATTAAGAAGATTAATATTTAGTCATGATACAACAAGAATCTAGGTGTAAAGTTGCTGATAACAGTGGTGCGAAAGAAGCACTATGTATTAGAGTTTTAGGTGGTACTAAAAAGAGATACGCGTCAATTGGTGATAAAATTGTGGTTTCTGTAAAGAAAGCAATGCCTGCAGGTAATATTAAAAAAGGAGCTGTTGCAAAAGCAGTAGTTGTTAGAACAGCTAAAGAAGTTAGACGACCTGATGGTTCATACATAAGGTTTGATGATAATGCAGTTGTTTTGTTAAATGCAGCCGGTGAAATGAGAGGTACGCGTATTTTTGGCCCTGTTGCCAGAGAATTGCGTGAGAAAGATTTCATGAAAATTGTTTCATTAGCACCAGAAGTACTATAAACTATTTACGATGGCGAAATTAAAATTAAAAAAAGGAGATACAGTAAAAGTAATTACTGGAAACAATAAAGGATCAACTGGAGAAATCTTAAAGGTTTTAACAGATGAGGGAAAAGTTAT
>JADHRO010000108.1 GCA_016777395.1 Chitinophagales bacterium
GAAGAGATGCTGAAGGTCATTGGTGAACAAAGTCTAGACACATTGATTGATAAAACAATTCCAAAAAACATAAGAACGAATGGTCTTCGATTAGCCGCTCCCTTGAGCGAGTATGAATTTTTGAAGGAAGTCAAAGAAGTTGCTCAAAAAAATAAGGTTTATTCATCTTACATTGGCATGGGTTATTACAACACTATTACCCCTGCTGTGATACGAAGAAACATTTTTGAAAATCCAGGATGGTATACCCAGTATACCCCTTATCAAGCTGAGATTGCTCAAGGAAGATTAGAGTCTTTGCTTAATTTTCAAACCATGGTTGCTGACTTGACTGGTTTACCAATAGCCAACGCCTCATTATTGGATGATGCAACTGCAGCAGCCGAGGCTATGTCCATGTTTTATAACACCTTCAATAAACGAACGATAACAGCTCGTAAATTTTTTGTAGATAAACATTGTTTTCCCCAAATAATTGATGTACTCAAAACGCGAGCTACTCCTATTAATATAGAATTGGTCATTGATGACTATAAAGAGGTAAAATTAGATGAGAACTATTTTGGCGCACTTGTTCAGTACCCAAATGCAGAAGGAAGTATTGAAGATTACCGTGCTTTTACAGAAAAAGTGCATGAGCTAAAGGCTTATGTAGGCGTCGTAGCCGATCTAATGAGTCTAGCAGTAATAATAGAGCCTGGCGCATGGGGTGCAGACTGCGTTGTAGGAAATACGCAACGTTTTGGAGTTCCTATGGGTTTTGGAGGACCTCACGCAGCTTATTTTGCCACGCGAGAAGAGTTTAAACGAATTATTCCAGGACGAATAATTGGTGTTTCCAAAGATCGACTCGGTGATAAAGCCTTGCGGATGGCTCTTCAAACTAGAGAGCAACATATCCGAAGAGAAAAAGCTACTTCAAATATCTGTACAGCTCAAGCCTTGTTGGCTAATATAGCCGGGATGTATGCGGTCTATCATGGTTATGAGGGGATTAAAGAGATTGCAACCACCATCCATAGAATGGCAAATAATTTGGCCAAAAACTTAGAAAATCTAGGTTTTGAAATCAAGCACTCTGCCTTTTTTGATACCTTGTTCATTTCATTAAAAGATACAGAAAAACTAAAGACCATAGCAGAGAATGCCTCAATGAACTTTTACTACAATGATAATAGCGTACAAATTTCAATTGATGAGACAAGCAGCTTAGAAGATCTAGCTCTCATTGTTTCTGTATTCAAAGAATATGGCACAACTATACAAACTTCAGAAAACCATGAGTTTGTTATTCCTTCAGAATTACATCGAAGCAGTAAATTTCTTCAACATGATGTTTTCAACTTATATAGAAGTGAAACTGAGTTGATGCGATACATTAAAAAACTAGAAAATAAAGATCTTTCACTTATGCATGCAATGATACCTCTTGGGTCTTGCACCATGAAGTTAAATGCAGCTGTAGAGCTAGAGCCACTATCTTGGAATGAATTTGCAAATATTCATCCATTTGCGCCTTCCAATCAAGTGGAAGGTTACATGCAACTCATCCAAGAATTAGAAGCTCAACTTAATGAGATAACCGGTTTTCACGCTACTTCCTTGCAACCTAACAGTGGAGCGCAAGGTGAATTTTCTGGATTAATGGTCATTCAGGCATATCATCATGACCGAGGAGATAATCATCGAGATATCGTTTTAATTCCTTCTTCAGCTCATGGCACTAATCCTGCGTCAGCAGTGATGGCCGGATGCAAGGTAGTCGTTGTTAAATGCGATGATTACGGCAATATTGACAAAACTGACCTTCAGGAAAAAGCTATACTTCACAAAGACAATCTTTCCTCACTGATGATAACCTACCCAAGCACGCATGGAGTGTTTGAACATCATATCAAAGAAATTATCCAGATAGTTCATGAAAATGGTGGTTTGGTGTATATGGATGGAGCAAATATGAATGCGCAGGTTGGACTAACTAGTCCGGGAGCGATTGGTGCTGATGTATGCCATTTAAACCTTCATAAAACTTTTGCTATTCCACATGGAGGTGGTGGCCCCGGAATGGGACCAATTTGTGTAAGCAAAGACTTGGCTCCATTTTTACCTAAGAATGCGCAAGTAAATATGGGTGGGGAAAAAGGAATTACAGGAATTTCTGCTGCTCCATGGGGAAGTGCTTCCATCTTGTTAATTTCTTATGCCTACATTAAAATGTTGGGTGCAGAGGGTTTGACACAATCTACCAAATATGCTATTTTAAGTGCCAATTACATCAAATCGCGCTTGGAGTCCGCTTATGATATCTTGTATACAGGAAAGGAACATGGAAAGGTTGCTCACGAGTTAATTTTAGATTTTAGACCCTTTAAACATTCCTTGAAAATTGAAGTCGAAGATGTTGCTAAGCGACTTATTGATTTCGGATTTCATGCACCAACAGTCTCCTTTCCAGTTGCAGGAACCTTGATGATCGAACCTACTGAAAGTGAAAGTAAGATAGAGCTAGACAGATTTTGTGATGCCATGCTCGCTATTAAAGAAGAAATCGACCAGATCGCTAAGGGAGATCTTCACACTGAAGACAATCCATTAAAAAATGCGCCGCACACCATGCTTGAGGTTTGTGCCTCTGAATGGAATCACTCCTATACTAGAGAATTAGCTGCATTTCCTTCCAATTTTAGCAAAACCAATAAATTTTGGCCTAGCGTTGCAAGAGTTAATAACTCGCATGGAGACCGAAACCTAATTTGCACCTGTGCTCCAATCGCTGCTTACCAGGAATAAGTATATGGCTATCTTATAAAAAGTGTTGCTTTAAAACTCTTCTCCAGGAGCCTCCATCTTTTTAGTAATTATCTAAATCCATGGAAACGGCAAGGTATATATCTTTGTAAATTTCGGAATAATACATCGTCTCGAACCTTGGTTATCGTCATCTATTCATGATATTTTTACAGGATTATTAAATATTTTGTTCATTGATTTTTGCAATAGATTTGTCATCCTATTTTGACAATTCGATGACACTATTGTTCACCTTAAAATTGCTTACAAAGTACTTTTGAAAGACCTTTGTGTCATCGAGATAAAATTTTAATTTAAAACATTCAAAATGAAACAAGTATTTACTTTCTTACTTCTTTTTACTTTAAGTATTTCTTCCGCTCAACTATTAGAGGACAGTGTGGTTATGGGTCCTAGTTTCACCAATGACATCTTTTATAGTTTTGATAATGGCGAAGTGGATTCATACAGTGGAGCATCCTGGACAGTTGCTTTTTACAATAAGTCACAATCTGGAGCGATAATGCTAAACGGTGGACATGGAGTGGAGCTATGGAATGCCAGTGATGACACATCCCAGTTTGCCAATATTATCGATACTGTAGGAATAAGTTCTTGGACGCAACTATACGATACGGATACGATATGGAATGCACACTCAGCGTTCGAAGGGGACGCGCTAAATAGCCAATGGAATTATGGTTGGGGCGATTACGATATAAGTACACATATTATAAGAGGTTCAAGAATTTTTGTTTTAAAATCAATTGAACAAAATTATTTTAAAGTTCTTGTTGAAAAAAAGGATTATGGTGTTTTCCACTATCGATATGCTAGCCTAGATAATAGCTTCGATACGACCATAGTGGTCAATGTCCCAGACTACTCAAATAAGTCCTACGCCTACCTCAATATGGATAATCACATCTTACAAGATAGAGAGCCTAATCACAGCGAATGGGACTTACTTTTTACAAAATATTCAACAGATTTAGGCTTTGCATATTACCCAGTGACTGGAGTTGTATCCAATGAGGGTATAGAAGTAGCGGAAATAAAAGAATTACCCAACAATGCAAGTTATACAGCGCAAGATTTCAACGCTTCAAAAACTGTTATAGGTAGTGATTGGAAAACTTTTGACCAAAATACATTCTCATATTTACTGCAAGACACCTTAACCTATTTCGTTCGGATTGAAAACGGAGACGTATATAAACTTGATTTTACCACTTTTGAAGGTAGCTCTACCGGAAAAATTAAATTTAATAAAGAGTTAGTATCAACAGGGCCTACAGGTGTTCAGTCATCAAACGAAGCACTGAGTTTACATTCAATTTACCCCAACCCAAGCATTGGCAGCGCAGACATTGTTTTCTCAAACACAAGAAAGGAGAATATTAACATTCGTGTATACAACCTAGTTGGCAATTTGGTCTACCAGGCTAATGCATATTCTTACAACGGCTTAAACAGCTTTCGAATCAATTTAGATTTTGTTGAAAACGGAGTTTACCTTGTTCAAATAGGTAATGGATTTTTTGTCAAAACTCAAAAGCTAGTTATTAATAACTAAAGTAAGCACATGAAGCGGATTCTTCCAATCATATTTTGTTTAGTTTTGTGCCTCGCCAAAAATGTCGAGGCACAAAACTTTGTACAAGTATTTGATGCAGAATCATTAGAACCCCTTCCCTATGCACATATAACTCTAACAGAGTTAAGTTCTAAGCAATTTATTAAAACTATTACTGACATTGATGGTAGACTTGAATTACCCTTCGCAGGTGAAACAAACTTTGAACTTAGTCATATTGGGTATGAACCCATTTCAAAAATTATTAAACCAAGAAGGAATATTATTATTCATGCCTTTTCTTTTGAAACTGCAATTGATGAAGTGGCGATAACAGGCAGTCCTAAAGAACGCAATGCCGATGAAAGCATGTACGATGTGCATATAATAGCTCAAGAAGAACTCGAGCAGCGAGCAGCGGTCAACTTATCAGATGCCTTAATTAACCAACTTAATTTTCAAATTAGTAGAGATGGGGTTCTTGGATCTCAAGTTAATCTGCAAGGTTTAGGCGGAAACAATGTTAAAATCATGATAGATGGAGTACCAATCATTGGTCGCCTAGATGGCAATATTGATTTAAGCCAAATCAATATGAATAATATAGAGCGTATTGAGGTTGTAGAAGGGCCTTTGTCCGCTATCTATGGCTCAAATGCAATTGCTGGAGTAATCAATCTGATTACCAAACAGAGTCAACAAAATAAGGTAGAAGGTTTTGTAAACACTTACTATGAAAGTATCGGTACATACAACATCGATGCTTTACTAGGATTTAAAAAAGATAAACATTTCGTTCAGCTAAGCGGGGGGAGATATTTTTTTGATGGTTGGAATCCAAGGTCTTTTGATAGGGATGTGCAGTGGAACCCAAAAGAACAATACTTTGGGGCAATCAATTATGTATATCGTTCAAAAAATGATTGGTTTCATAAATTTAAAGGCAACATTTTTCAAGACAAAATATTAAATAGATATGACCCAGCGGGTTCTATTCCCTCAGCATTTGATGATTGGTATATAACCCAAAGAATCGATGGAAACTATGCTGTAATGGGCGAAATTAATGAGCATCTCACTTTTAATAATACCAGTTCTTACAACCATTATAATAGAGTGAAAAACCGTTATCAAAAAGACCTTAGTACTTTGGAAAGTAACTTAATACAAGATACTGATAGTGAAGATAATCAAGATACCACTCAAGCTAATCAGTGGATGACTCGAGCATATATCTCATGGGATAATCTAGAAAAAAGAGTAAGTATACAAGCAGGAATTGACATTAACATTGAAAATGGTAAGGGCGGTAGATTTCAGGGAGAGGACGGATCTTCGGCACTAATTGCGGATCTCGCACCTTTTATTAGCATGAAGATTAGAATCAATGAAAAGATGAATATTCAGCCCGCATTGCGATATGCTTACAATTCGCAATTTAACGTTTTACCCACGCCATCATTACAATATAAATATGATATAAACGATCAATTAATTTTTCGTTTTAATTATGGGATGGGATTTCGAGCACCTAGCTTAAAAGAAATGTATCTCGTTTTTAATGATGCTAACCACAACATATTTGGAAACAAAAATTTGATTCCAGAGCAGTCTCAAAACTTAAGTTCTTCCATCCTTTATAAGACAAGTAAAAAACTGCATAAGTATCAGTTAAATGGAAAAGTATTCTATAATTACAAGTACAATGCCATAGCACTAATACCTGATGAAAACAATCTATTTCAATATATAAACATTGCAGATTATACCTCATTGGGTGCGCAGATAAGCGGAAAATACACTTTCAAAAACTTTACCACCAAGCTTGGCTTTTCCTATACCGGATTATCCAACAATGTATTTACAAGCGTATCAAATGGCAATTCTTTTTTCTTTTATCCTCAGCTCCAAAGTAACGTAAACTATATTTTTAGAAAAGTCAATTTAAGTTTATCTCTGTTTAATAAATGGAATGGTAGTCGGAAAGATTTTATTTTAACGGGTATAAACGATGCCGCTGAAGAAGTTTTAATTGAGTCATATAACTTAATGGATTTCACTATTCAGAAAGGATTTGTAGGAAATCGAATTCGAGTTAATGCAGGAATCAAGAATTTATTAAATGTATCCAATGTGAACGGTTCTAGTTCTACAGGTCCGCACAATGGAGGTGAAGGTGCAACGCAAATTGCTGCGGGTAGGACCTACTTTATAGGACTTAAAATCGGAAGTAACTGATGCGAAATTTAGTTTATATATTTTTAATTTTTTTTCTCTTAAGCGCATGTTTTAAGGAAGAAGACCCAAGGCTTTCCATTGTGAATTATGAAACTATTGCGTTAGAAGATAACTATGACCGACAAATCTTCTATAGTTTATATGATACCAGTGAAGTATCAAACAATAGCTATACGGAATGGAACCTAGCTTTCTATAGTGGAACTGACCTAAGCTATATCCGATTAAATGCAGCTGCCAATATGTGGGTAATTAAACCTAATTCAAACAACTTTAATGATTCATATGGATCAGTATATAACCAAGATGAAAAGCGTTTTGATGGTTCGTTTGGTAGAACCAACAATCTAGCCATCGATATGACGACTCCAGGATTCTCCGCCGACACTTTGTTTACTCAAGGTGAAGTATATTTAATTCATCCTGGGATTGATGCAAACGGCAATGAATTGGGAAATTACAAAAAGTTTGTTTTCGAAGGGATATACTTGGACTCATACTTAATACGTTATGCCAACCTAGATGGGAGCAATGAACAAAGACGAGCTA
>JADHRO010000109.1 GCA_016777395.1 Chitinophagales bacterium
CATCTTAGTTTTTAGCTAAGAATTCCTTTACCTTATCCTTATGCACAATTTTTTCAAGAAAACTGTAAGCACCACTTTTCTCTGATTTCATGGTCTTTATTACTTTTACGTAATCTTTTGACCCTTCTTGAGCCTGTCGGTTTGTTTTCGCATTTTTCGATACCTTAGCCATAATTACTTAATTTCTTTGTGAACAGTATATTTCTTTAGGATTGGATTAAATTTTTTCAATTCCATTCTATCCGGGGAGTTTTTACGATTTTTCATCGTAATGTATCTTGAAGTACCTGGCACACCACTTTCTTTGTGCTCTGTACACTCCAGAATAACCTGAATTCTATTTCCTTTTGATTTCTTAGCCATTGCTTATTCCTCCGATATTAATTTAATTTCGCCCTTCTTTTCTAGATCCTTTAGATAAGCGAAAATTCCTTTTTTATTCATAGTTCTCATCGCCGAGGTACATACTTTTAAAGTCACCCATCTATCCATTTCTGGTATGAAAAACTTTTTAGTAACCAAGTTTGGTAAAAACTTACGTTTTGTTTTTCTCTTGGAGTGAGAAACATTATTACCCGACATAGGCCTTTTTCCCGTTAATTCACATATTCTTGACATCGCTTAATAATTTAGGACTGCAAATGTCTAACTTTTTTTTCAATTAGACAAATATGATTCGCTTTATTTTAACCCTGAAAACAATTTGTAATTTGAAGGGACCTTAAATGTACCTGCTTCTATTACTTTCTCTTGAATAGCCTTAGTTGTCAGTGTGTAAATTGCATCTTCCGAAGTCATCAAAATTGAACTTACTGGAAACCCTCGACTACTTGCTATAGATACCGCCTTAAATTCAACACTCTCAGCAAATACAGCTAACATATTTTTCATGTTGACTTGAATATAGTCAACATACTGCACTACCACCATACCTGAGCCAGTCATAACCTTGACTTCTTGGGCTGGTTTATTCTGAAAACTTCCCGCTGCAATTTCCAACAAGCGCAGGCTTGGCACATTAACATCAATCTCACTGAGCGGCGTGTTAGTATACCAATGATTCCCGTCATTATCTGGTTTTTCTCCAAACATATTTAAACTCATTGCTTCGAAATCCGGTATCAAGGTCATAGACTCCTCTCCATTTAAAATATCTAAGCGCACATCATCACCATCCAAATACCACAAGAATGTCATTTGGACCTGGGTTTCTGGATTTACATAAATCTGTTCTATTGTACCTTCAAAGGCAAAAGTTGATATATAGACCGAGCTCACTATAGCGAGTAAAAAAAGTTTTTTCATATTTAGTTAAACTTAGAGTATTAAGGTTGCACCGCTCCTTTAATCAAGAAGTTAGGCGTGATTAAATTTTGTGTAGTATTTCCGTTTACATCGATCGCATCACCTGCCTCACCTCCTTGAGAAAGGCCAAGTGTAGCACCTATGGTCTGATTGATTAAAGTTTGAGTACCTATGAAAGGGATCTGCACCGTTGCAAGAATCTGCGCGCCAGCGCTACCTGAAGCACCTCCACCTTGTTGACCAAAATCTCCGCCATCACCAGCATCCAAGCTCACAAACGGAGTAACCGTTATTGTAACCACCGTTACACTAAACGATAAAGGTATTTGGTAAGCTAAAACTCCCCCAACACCTGGAACAGCAATAGGCCCCGCGCCAGCATTCGTTCCTGAATCTGTAATCGATGGACCCAAGAGCACTCCGCCACCTGAGCCTGCAGCAGGTGGAGATTGTCCTCCCGACACGCCTCCGCCACCAGTCACGCCGGCTTCTAACAATACAAATGGGCCAAGATTCCCAATAATTGGAATATTAAATGGTCCAATGGCTATACTGGTTCCTACAGATCCTCCACCGCCGCCACCGCCGTATACACCACCTTGTAAATCAAATGTGGTTCTACAAGTCAATTCCAGTGCATCCCCACCTGGAAAACCATCTTGAAAAGGAGATTGTAAGTTTAACAGATTCCCCAGTGGCGCCCCATTTCCCCCTTGAGCGTATACATATCCCTCATGTAAGAACCCAACATGAGATACTGGATCCATATTCCCCCATGTGAGTGCATAATTACTTGTAGCAGTAGATGAAATTTCAACATTGTCAAATACATGAACAATCACACAAACCGGAGTACCAACTCCAGGTAAGGAAAAATCACTTTGTACATCGACATCTGCAAGGGGAGCTGCAATATCCACTTGCAGACAAGGTTCAACTTCTACAGTTATACCTTGAAAATAAACATTTTGACCACATACCGACTGTACAATCAAGGGGTAATTACCTGGTGGCGCCCAAATACTTGCATAAACCTTAATAAGTGTGGTTCCTACCGAATCGACCACAGGGTTCTCAACGAATACCTGCATTCCAGATGGCAAAGAGGACAGCACTACAGTGGTAATTGAATCAATTCCATTGACTTTCACGATGTCGACTTCAAAAAAAGCCGTATCTGTGGACGTTCTGTCAATTGTAGCAAAGCCTTGATTAACCGAGGAAGTGAATTCACACTCTTGGCAATTTTTTTGATATGCCTTTAACCAGCACTCATTGTTGTAATAGTAAATTAAGCTATCCTCCGTATTGTAAATTGTCAATCCATTAACCGGATTGTTTATGGCATCCATTTGTGGTGAGGTAAGTCTAGGTAAAAGCAATCCCCTATCTGTAGATTCTAAATGTAAAATAGCGCTAGAGTCAGGTTGCAAGATATTAACTCCAACTTGCGCATCAGTAAGAAAACCGATACTCAAAACAATTAATAGTAAATATTTTCTCATGGTTTTTTTTAAATTTAAAATACGAGTTTGACGATGCCAAATTAGAAAAAATTATTACTTTTAACGAAACTTATTGCAATAAAAAAATAGACTATGAAACAAATCTCCTTTTTGTTCATTTCAAGCATCTTTCTGCTCAACTTATCCGCTCAAGATTTTTTGAGTAATAACAGTGGCTTAGTATCCATAAAGGATGGTGCTTTCTTATCAGTTCAGGGAGATATATTTATTGAGAATAATGCTGTTTTCGATAATTCCGATTCTATTTTTTTCACCAAGGACTGGGTCAATAATGCGGGCAATACGGGGTTTAGCTCTATTGGTGAAGGGTACGTCTATTTAAATGGCGATGACCAACGAATACGCGGTATTGATGAAACTCATTTCCACAACCTCCTTCTTCGCTCAAGTGGGATCAAGTATGGAGACCTAGATGTATATGTAGATAGTCTATTAGATTTAGCATTTTTGGAAATGAATATGGACAATAATGTTGTTTATGTAACCAACCCTGCTATCAATAATGTAGTGAATACCTCGGGGTTTGTGAGTAGCCTAGAAAATGGCGGATTATCTCGGGTCAGCAATCGAGAAGATGATTATTTTTTCCCTGTGGGCTCTTCCTTATTCGGGACCATATACAGACCGATAGAAGTAAGTACGACTGTCACCCCACAAACATTTCGAGTAAGGTTTGCAGATAACGATGCTACCTTTGATGGTTATGATCGTGATGAAAGAGCCTTATTGATATGTGATATTAATGAAAACTATTATCACAAGATTTGGCAAGACATGGGGAGCGATAGTGTAAATTTGAGATTCTTTTACGATGCTTCAGTTGATGGAAATCAATGGAATGATATTGTCCATTGGCAAAATTTACCTGAGTGGCAACAAGCTCCAGCTGACACTCAATTAGTATCGACACCTTGGGACATTTTGGATGTGTATAATTGGAATGACTTTAGCACCCCCAATTTTGCTTTAGCATTTTCGAAGCCTCCTTTTGCTGATGCAGGAAATGATACTTCCATTTATTTATTGGACACCATACAACTGGGTGCAACAGGTGGTAGTTTCTACAGTTGGGAACCTGCTTATCCCATATCCTGCGACGATTGCCCCGACCCCTTGTTTTGGCATGACAGCACCACCACTTTATGGGTCACGGTGGAAGATCTAGACAATTGCAAGGATATCGATTCAATAACCGTAATCGTAGATGAACGTATCACGGAAGATGGACCTTACATCCCGACAGGAATATCTCCAAATGGAGATGGAGTTAATGATTTTTGGTATATCCGATGGCTGTATAGGTTTCCTAACAATGAGGTCATAATCCTAAACCGCTGGGAAGATATTGTATACAAAACTGATAACTATCAAAACGACTGGTATGGTACATGGAATGGAAAAGATCTTCCAGAAGGAACATACTATTTCATACTGAGGATATTCGAAAATGGTGAGCAGACTCAGAATTATACTGGACCGATTACGATATTAGAATAAAGCCTTTTGACTATGAAAAAACTAATTACTCTTTCCTTTATTTTCTTAGGCCTTAGTCTGAGTGCTCAGCAACTTCCTGACTTTAGTCTTTATCGCGAAAATGCCTTCTTGTACAATCCCGCTGTAGCAGGTACAGATCAAGCTTCAGTAATTAATCTTTCAGTTCGAAAACAATGGACAAACATTAATTCATCTCCTTTTACAGCTATTGCTTCCTATCATACGAGTATTGATCAGAAAAATATTGGAGTTGGTGCAGTCATTTTTAATGATTTTATCGGCCCCACTTCCTTCACAGGAATCACAGGTTCTTTTGCATACAATTTGGTGCTTTCTGATTATAGAAGAGGTGCTAGTGAATATAAGGTCTTGTCTTTCGGTTTAGCTGCTAGTTTAATGCAATACAGGATTAATGGTAATAAGATTTTACTCGACATTCCTCAGGATGAGGCCATTTTTAGCAACAAGGGCACCCAGTTTTTCCCAGATGCTTCTTTTGGAGTCTATTATAAAAGTAAAACCCTGTTTGCAAGCGCATCAATACCTCAATTACTTAATTTAACAGTCCCTATTGAAGGTCAAAATGGTGAACAAAGTAGATTTAAAAAAATGCAGCATTACTATGCCATGTTTGGTGGACGTATATTCCTCAACAAAAATAAATTTACTAACGCAAATGAAATGGCATTTTACATTGAACCCGCTTTTAATTTTCACTATGTAATCAATGCCCCACCACAAGCTATGATTTCGACTCGATTTGCGATACAGGAGATGTTTTTTGTTGGTGCTGGATGGCGAAGCATGAGTTCAGTTATGTTTGAAGGAGGTTTTACGGTTAAGAAGGCCATCAGTATTGGCTACTCCTACGATATGGGAGCGGGAAATGTTCGACAAGATGTCGGTCAAGTTCACGAACTCAGTATGAAGTTTAAGTTTCAACAAGACTTTTGGTCATACTAGGTTTGGACATCAGTCGCAATACTTAAGGCTTTTTTCGCAGGGTAAAGGCTCATTTTCAACCCCAATCCTTATTCCGAAGCGCGAAGTGCTTAATACTAAAAAATCTACTACCTTTGAGGCTCTTAGGATAAATACCTAACCACCTATGTCTTTAATAGCGCAACTAAAACTCACTCCAGAGCAAGCCAACGATGCACGTGCCATTCAAGTGGCGACCTGTCAAGCTCTAAATTTTTCATTCGATGAAATTCAACATGTCCGTGTTTTACGCAAGTCGATGGATGCTCGAAGCAGAAATATCGTCTTCAACCTAAAGGTAGAAGTGTTTCTTTATAATGAAGAAATAATCAACTCCAAAGAACACTTTACCCTCTCAAAGAAAAAAGCAAGCTCCTGTCATATTATAGGCCTGGGTCCCGCGGGTATCTATGCTGCTTTACAATGTATAGAAAATGGAATCAAACCTATTATCCTTGAACGGGGTAAAGCAGTAGAAAACAGACTGGTAGATATTGCCGCTATAAACAAACAGCGGATAATTAACCCCGAAAGTAATTATTGCTACGGAGAAGGCGGAGCAGGTACCTATAGTGATGGCAAACTCTATACTCGAAGTACAAAAAGGGGAAATGTAAAAAAGGTATTAGATACATTTATACAACATGGTGCGGATGAAAAAATATCCTATGAAGCACATCCTCATATTGGGACAAACAAATTGCCAAGTATTATTTCTCGAATGCGAAAAACCATACTTGATTATGGTGGAGAAATTCATTTCGAGAAGAAACTCATAGATCTAGAACTAGCAGATAATAAAATCAACAAGCTGGTTTGTCAAGATGGTTCTGAATTTGCTTGCGAGCAACTCATCTTAGCCACAGGACATTCCGCTAGAGACATCTTTTATCTCTTGAATAAAAAAGAAATCAAAATTGAGGCTAAGCCATTTGCACTTGGTGTTCGAATTGAACATACGCAAGCACTCATTGACTCCATTCAATACCGACGACCAGCGCGCGGAAAAGATCTACCACCTGCAAGTTATAGCATCGTCAGCCAAGCTGGGGGCAGAGGTGTTTTTTCCTTTTGCATGTGTCCAGGTGGAGTCATCGCTTCTGCAAGTACTGATATTAATGAAACTGTGGTCAATGGTTGGAGTTCAAGCGCTAGGAATGGCACCTACTCAAACAGTGGAATGGTGGTAGAAGTGAAACCAGAAAATTGGACGGCATATAATCAACATGGAGCCCTCGCTGCCTTAAAATTTCAAGAACGAATTGAACGCAAGGCATTTAAAACAACGGGAAGCATCCAAGCTCCTGCTCAACGCATAGAAGACTTTATTCAAGGCAGAGCTTCTTCGAGCCTGCCAAGAACTTCTTATCAACCAGGAATTACAAGCACAGACTTAAAAGAAATATTACCTGACTTTATTACCAAAAGTTTACGATTGGGGTTAATGGACTTTGGGAAGAAAATGCATGGTTACAGAACCAATGAAGCCATCCTAGTGGGTGTAGAAAGCAGAACGAGCAGTCCTGTTAGAATACCTCGTGACAAAGAAAGCCTAAGACATCCACAAATAAAAAACCTATACCCTTGCGGAGAAGGGGCAGGTTATGCCGGCGGGATTGTAAGTGCAGCTATTGATGGGATGCGTTGTGCAAATGCCCTATATTTATCACAACAAGAAAAAGCCAATTAAGCGCTATGAGTTATACAAAATTAGATATTAAACAGATACTGAATAATCTTGAATTCAAGGGACTAAAACCC
>JADHRO010000110.1 GCA_016777395.1 Chitinophagales bacterium
AAACGCCGCTTGTTTTGGTACAAGCACAGCCAGTATTGATGCTACTATCATAGGAGGAGTTGCACCTTATGTATACGCCTGGGCTGGGCCAAATGCTTTTACCGCCAATACGGAAGATATATCTTCGCTTGCTGCAGGAAACTACACACTAACTGTATCAGACAGCAACAGTTGTATACTTACTCAAAACATTGCGCTAACACAACCCCCCACTATAAGTATTAGCTTTAGCCAAAATCCTGTTAGTTGCTTTGGTGGAAATGATGGAAGTTTAACTGCAAATGTTACCGCAGGAGGGACTGCTCCCTACGCCTACCAATGGGGCCCAGCTGCTAATAACCAAAATACTGTCACAGCAACAGGTTTATCTCAAGGCATATACACTGTTACGATTACTGATGGTAATGGTTGTGATTTCACGGATAACGCTAATGTATCAGAGCCTGTTTTACCCTTAAATATTCTAATGGATAGCACCAATGTTTCATGTGCCGGGTACAATAATGGTATTGGATCAGTTTCGCCTAATGGAGGAACACCAGGTTATGTATACTTGTGGAATGACCCACAAGCTCAAACTAATAATATCGCAACCGACCTAGCGCCAGGTAGTTATCAAGTAATCGTTACAGATGCAAATGGGTGCACCGAGATTGGATTGGTTTCAATTAATGAACCCACTCCCATCTTCATAGTTGCAATACCTGACTCAACGAATTGTTTTGGAGATGCTAGTGGTGCAATTACTATTCAAGCTAATGGAGGCACAACGATAGCTTATGGATATTCGATAGATGGAGGTGAAAATTTTCAATCTAGTGCAGACTTTTTCAATCTACCTGCAGGTGTTTATGATGAAATAATTGTTCAGGATTTAGGATCTTCAGAGGAATGTTTATCTGTTCAAGTTTCTACAACTATTTACGAACAGCCCTATTTTTCGTTTGTGATTAATCCAGACGATACCACTTTGCAATTGGAGCAAAGCCTGAGCCTCTCCTTGGAAGTTACTTCACCAAATTATACCAACGCAGATATTGCTCAGGTAAACTGGTTCCCAACTGCTGGCTTAGATTGTGATGATTGTATTGACCCTACTCTGCTTACTTACGATAGTTATACTGAATATACTGCGACCGTTTATTATGAAGGTGACGATAACGAATTATGTAATAGCTTTTCAAATACAATAATTACTGTTGAAAATAATCTAGCGTTATTTATTCCTAATGCATTTACTCCTAGTAATTTTGACGAAATCAATCGCACTTTTGAAGTGTTTGGAGAGGGGATAGAATATATTACCATGCAAATCTATAATAGATGGGGAGAGAAAATCTTTGAAAGTTCTAATCAAAAAGCTTCTTGGAACGGAACCTATAAAGGTGAACTTCAAAATCCCGGTGTCTATACCTACTTTGTTAGTATCGAATACTTAGATGGCAAGACCATAACTCGCAAAGGAAGTGTGACCTTATTGCTTTAAACAGCAGTAATAGACTATAAGTATATCACCTTTTAAAGCAGGAAATATTATGATCATTTACCATTCCGCTTGCCTGCATAAAGGCGTAACATATTTTACTTCCCACAAAGGTAAAACCATCTTTCTTTAACTGTTTACTCATATTAACACTAACAGCAGTTTCCATGGGAATCTCGCTGGACTTCTTGAACTTATTTTTAATTACTTTTCCTTCTACAAAGGCCCAAATATAATTACTAAATGAATCATGGACTTCTTCTATTTTTAGATATGCTTGAGCATTTTTTCTTATTCCAAAAACTT
Organism: Chitinophagales bacterium; assembly: GCA_016777395.1. Classification (GTDB taxonomy): domain Bacteria; phylum Bacteroidota; class Bacteroidia; order Chitinophagales; family UBA8649; genus JAFMKE01. The sequence continues at coordinate 1,790 of JADHRO010000110.1, forward strand.
TTAAACGATTACGAATAATACCGGGATTCAATAATACCTGCTCCAAGTATTCATCCGTTAAATTTGCAATATTTACAGGCGAAAAGGAAGAGAAAAGATTACGATATTGGGCTCGTTTCTTGAGGACTGTAATCCAAGACAAACCAGCTTGCTGCCCTTCTAAACAAAGCATTTCAAAAAGCTGCTGATTTTTATAACAAGGAACACCCCATTCCTCATCATGATACTTTATATATAATGGATCGCTAGTGACCCATGGGCACCTTATCTTTTCCATTATACTTCCTGTAATCGAGCAATATATTTACCTATAATATCAAACTCCAAATTTACATGATCACCTGTAACTAGGTCCTGAAAACCAGTATGCTCATAAGTAAATGGAATAATGGCAACTTCAAAGCTTGTATCCGTTACATTAAATGCTGTTAAGCTGACCCCATTAATACAAATTGAGCCTTTCTCAACAATTAGCTTATTGCGGCTGGTACTATAATCAAAGCCAAAACGCCAACTCCCCTCATTAGATTCTTTAACCGTACAGACAGCTGTATCATCTACATGACCTTGAACGATATGACCGTCTAGCCTTCCATTCATTTGCATGCACCTTTCTAAGTTAACTTTTTGCCCAAGTTTTAAATTTGAAAGATTACTTACCGCTAAGGTTTCCTTTACAGCCGTAACCGTATACTTATCTTTCCATTGTTTCACAACGGTTAAGCAAACACCATTGTGTGCAACACTCTGATCCACTTTCAATTCATTTGCTAGATTTGACTGAATCGTAAAATGGACATTTTCTTCTTCTTTCTGAATATCAACTAATAGTCCTACATTTTCAATAATACCTGTAAACATCTTTTCTAACTGTTTAGTTATTCTTAATTAAATGAATGAAACCACCACCATCGCTATCTTGCGGGAGAGGACGTTTTTCTAAAGTGCCATCGCTCCTCAAAACAAAGTAGAAACCGCTCTAAAGATAGACGCCATCATTGAGTGATTTATGTGTTTTTTGATCAGTTCCATCCCAATTTATATTTGGATTTTCAGTTTGCCAAACCACATTACCCCATCGGTTAAAAATTTTCATATCAATTTTTGCTACGAATCTCCAGCCAGGAAATGGCGTAAATAAATCATTTGCTCCATCTCCATTGGGTGTAAAACTGTTAGGTAAGTCATAGAAAGGGCAATTCTCCACACAAATTGTATCACTAAACATACCTACATTCGCTTTTTCATCGATAGCTCTTATTATATAGCAGCCCGCTAGGGTTGTATTTAGCTGGTGGACAAAAAAGGTGTCAGTGGTTGAACTCAACAATTGAAAGTCAAATTCATTCTCTGCGTAATATAACTCAAATTGCAAGGCATCGTCCCCACATAAAAGTGTACTCCAAGATAATCTATTTTGGAAATTATTATTTGTCCAAGCTTGCTCTTGAATACTTTCACAGTCATTACGAATAACCAATTCTGGAGGGCAAGGAGCTATTGTATCAATGGGTATTGCGCAAACCCGTTGTGATAAATTAATTAATGGGCGCGGTAAACTATTGTTTGTGTACTCTCCTGTACTTTCAATATAATAGCAATAAGCAGAATCATTTATCAAGCCTGAATCAATATAACTTCTAGCCATGGTCGTAGTTAAACTGTCAAAAACTCCATTGATACTATCCCTTCTGTATATCGTATAACTATCATTTAACCATGGGACATCTTCATCCCAATTTAAAGCCAGAAGACCATCACCTGAGCCAATAGTCAAAAATATAGAAGATGCCACCGAAGAATTACCTATGGTGTCCATCCCCCCATTTGCATAAAAAATAACTTGATAACTATATTCATTAGCACTTGTATTTAAAACCAAATCATTAAGGATAGTATCATTCATCAATGCATAACTCGGCGCAGAGAAGCTTTGAATAAGTTGCAGATTACTCCCTATAAAATCTTGAGAACGATATAATTCAAATAGATACGGTGGTGGGTCTAAAATTGTATCTAATAAATCGACACCCGCTAATGGCTTAGTCCATCGAATAAACATTTCGCCATTAACTGAATCTGTTTCTTCTACAGAAACATTCAATAGAACTGGAAGGTCTAATGGCAGCTCCACACAGGCTGCGTTGCTTGGGGCACTTACCATCCGATTGTATACACTACCTTGCGACGAGGTAGGGTTCTTTCCAAAATGAGCCAAAACCCTATAAGAATATTGATTTCCTCGATCTAGGTTCAAATCCAGATAATCATATGCCTGAATATTATCTGCCAAAAGCTCATAAGAAGTGTTTTCCAATCCTAGATCGCATAGGCTAATATCAAAACTATCACAACCAATTTTCCGCCAAACAGAGAAAAACTGAAAATCAGGGCTAGCAATACAATCGTAAGGGTCATCCCAGTTCAATAATACATCATTTCCTGTTATTGTAGCTTGTAATCCCGTTGGAGGTGGAGGCACTACTGTGATGAGCCATGTTTCTAAATCAGACAAAATAACACCATTTCCATTGGGCTCATCTTCGGCTTTAAATACAACTTGATAAAATTGAGGGCGAATATGCTCACAAACCGTATTCCAAGAAAAAATGCCAACAGGATTTAAGCCTGTATCTGACTGGAAAGTAGCCTGAGATGAAGAAAGAATAAAAGGAGCCCCGAGCGCAGAAATTCTGACAAGCTCTCCATTCGGATCTTGAGCGCTTACATTAATAGTAAAATTTGAACCGCCAATAACGCAGGTATCTCGGAGTTCTTCGATTTGTGGTGGGTCATCTATAATGGCCTCAACAATGATTTCCATATCCCTTAGGAGAGTTCCAATGCATCTTCCTCCCCTAAACTCACGAATGAGTATGGCGATGTTATAGGTGCCTTGAAGTTGGGGAGTTGCCCAAACAATTTCTCCCGTATTTTCATCTATGGTGAAGCTATTGTTTGGCCCAGGAGGAAATTGATCTGGAAATAGGTAAAGGGGGACCTCTACTCCATTAGCTTCCAAAGAGGGAACTAGTCGAAAATGTAAACTATCTCCGTCTAAATCATAGGCATTTGGATTATGATAAAAGGTATCATTAACATTGGCAAAATCTATAGGTGGATTTAATAATATAGGAGATGAATTACTTTCAAAGAGCTCAGGTGGAATATACTTCAAGGTATCCTCAAAATAAATAGGAACGCTAACTGATCCAGTACCCGCAGATATATTAACAATGTTCGCTATTCGATTCTGATCAGTCACTGAAATGATATAAAAAGGAAGTGCACCACTATAGGTATGAATCCCACTTTGATAAATGTTTTCTTTGATATCATTACCAATCAACTCCCCATTTGGAATACCGTTAAACAATGGGCCATTAATACGGACGATACTTTCTATGGTACCATCGCCCCAATCTAGGTCAAGTGAGTCCCTATCTGCATTGGCACTAATATCACTAATCTTTGAATAGCTAATGACCTTAACTCTATAACTTAATGGTGAAATATACTCATAAAGCAATTCGCCAGCTCTGTTATGCGTAGCATAGCTACTTAAGCTTGTTAAAACAAACAAAAAAAGTACTAGAAATTTTATAAGTAATTTACTTTTCATTTTATATAACGAAAATACAAAACATCCCTTGTATTTACCTTATTTTTTTTGGCAGCCAAATACATAAAATGAAAAAAGCTTCGTAATCTCAAGATGTTCTAGAAATATAACGAAGCTTCTATACTTTTATTAATACTTTACTCAGAAGCAAGAGAGCTTTTGGCATAAAGCCTATTCATCCTTGCAATATTCTCTAGCGAGATACCTTTTGGACATTCAGCTTCGCAAGCACCCGTGTTTGTGCAATTCCCAAAACCTTCCTTATCCATTTGAGCAACCATATTTAATACTCTTTTATCGCTTTCCACTTTACCCTGGGGCAACAAATCCAGCTGAGAAACTTTAGCAGAAACGAATAACATAGCACTAGAATTCTTACAGGCGGCGACACATGCACCACAGCCTATGCATGTCGCTGCATCAAAGGCGGCATCCGCATCGTGTTTTGGAATAGGAATAGAATTCGCATCCTGTGTATTACCACTTGTATTTACTGAAACGTAACCCCCAGCTTGTATAATTCTATCAAATGAGCCTCTATCTACTGCCAGATCCTTTATAATAGGAAATGCACTTGCTCTCCAAGGCTCGATAGTAATAGTATCTCCATCTTTAAATGAACGCATATGGAGCTGACAGGTTGTGACTCTATCTCCAGGTCCATGTGGTTGCCCATTGATATACATTGAGCACATCCCACAGATACCTTCGCGACAATCATGATCAAAAGCAACAGGATCTTCACCCGATAAAACCAATTGCATGTTTAACACATCAATCATTTCTAAAAAAGATGAATCTGGCGAGATATCACTTACTTGATAATCCACCATTTTACCGTTGTCATTTGCTCCTGTTTGGCGCCAAATTTTTAATTTTAAATTCATTTTATTAGTATTTAAATCACTAGTTTACTGGATAGATAGCATTCTATTTATAGGATCTTGTTTTTAATTCTACCGCTTCAAATGTTAATTCTTCTTTATGTAATTTTGGCTGTGCATCCTCTCCCTTGAATTCCCATGCTGAAACATATGCGAAGTTTTTATCGTCTCTTAATGCTTCTCCTTCAGGAGTTTGATGTTCTTCTCTAAAATGACCACCACATGATTCCGTGCGATTCAGGGCGTCAATCGCAAACAACTCTCCTAGTTCAATGAAATCGGCAACTCTACCTGCTTTTTCAAGTTCTTGATTAAACGATTCATTGGAGCCTGGAACTAAGACTTCACTCCAAAATTCTTTTTTAATTGCTTTAATCTCAGCGATAGCTTCTTTCAGGCCTTTCTCATTTCTAGCCATACCCACTTTGTCCCACATTACCTTTCCTAAACGCTTATGAAAATAGTCTGCCGGTTTAGATCCTTTATTGGTAATAAGTTTATTGATTCTTTCTTTTACTTCTTTTTCAGCAGTATCAAATTCTGGCGAATCTGTTGAAATTTCACCAGTACTTATCTCATTTGCTAGATAGTCTCCAATGGTGTATGGAAGCACGAAATATCCATCAGCTAATCCTTGCATCAAAGCAGAGGCACCTAATCTGTTGGCACCGTGATCAGAAAAATTGGCTTCACCAATTGAATATAATCCTTTGATTGATGTCATTAAGTTATAATCAACCCAAGTACCACCCATGGTATAGTGCACCGCA
>JADHRO010000111.1 GCA_016777395.1 Chitinophagales bacterium
GTAATGGTAGATGGGCTAAGGAAAAAGGAAAGAATAGAATTTTTGGACACAAAAATGGAGTTAAATCAGTTCGTGAAGTCAGTGAAGCCTGCGCTGAACTTGGCGTTTCTTTCTTAACACTTTATGCATTTTCTTCAGAGAATTGGAATAGACCCAAATTGGAAGTTGCGGCCTTGATGGAACTGTTGGTAAGAACAATAGGGAATGAGACGAAGACCTTGATGAAAAACAACATTCGCCTTGTCACTATTGGCTCAATTGAAACCTTACCAGCAAGAGCTCAAGAACAACTCAACAAAGTAAAGCTTGCTACAAAAGATAATACCAGATTGACCTTAACTTTAGCGCTCAGCTATGGCGGGCGAACGGAAATTGTAGATGCTTGCAAAAAAATCGCAACACAAGTTAAAAAAGGTGAAATTAGCGCAGAGGATATTACAGAATTAGCGATTAATAATCATCTTTACGAACCAAATATCCCGGACCCCGAGTTGATGATTCGCACGAGCGGGGAATATAGACTAAGTAATTTTTTGTTATGGCAAGCAGCTTATACAGAATTATATTTTACGGATGAGCTTTGGCCTGATTTTTCAAAGGAATTGCTTTATAAAGCAATTCATTCATTTCAGTCGAGAGAAAGAAGATTTGGCAAAACTAGTGAACAATTAAAGTCCTAGTAAAAAAAGAAAAATGAAGAAATTACAACTATGGTTTTTAAGCTTGTGCTTACTTTGTTTTGCAGTTAATTTGCATGCTCAGGAACTAAACTACAACAATCCTCAACAATACGAGATTGGCGGTATCAGAGTAGAAGGAACAGCGCATCTAGATAAGAAAGTGCTGATATCCTTGTCGGGTATGCGCGTGGGAGATATGATTACCGTTCCGGGACAAGAAATTTCTTCCGCGGTTAAAAACCTATGGGAACAGCGATTGTTTACTGACATCGCTATTGAAGTTGAAAAAACGCTAGGAACCACGGTGTTTCTTATTATTAATCTTACCGAGTTACCCCGATTGTCTAAGTACTCGATTTCTGGGGTAAAGAATGGAGAAGTTGAGGAATTAAGAAAGAAAATTGATCTTCGATCAGGAAGTATTTTTACGGAAAGTGATCGATTGAATGTTATTAATAAAATAAAGTCTTTCTATATTGAAAAAGGCTTCTTTAACGCAAACGCAAAGATAAGTCAAAGTGTCGATGAGGTTATTGAAAATAGTATTACTGTAGATATTGTTGTTGTTAAGGGGGCAAAAGTCAAAATTGACCAGATAAACATTCTAGGTAATGAATCCTTTAGTGAGAAGAAATTGGAAAAACAACTGAAAGGAACTAAAGAAAAAGTAAAGTTTGAGTTGGTTGAGCTTCTGAAGATTAAAAAGAATAAAAAGCAAAGTGAAAAACTTAATTATTTTAAAACTTTATCGAATCTATCCGTGTCAAAAGCGATAAGCTATGGAGATGATTTTGTAAACTTAAATATTTTTAAATCCTCCAAGTTTATTGAAAATGATTACGAGGATGATAAGAAAAAATTGGTCGCATTTTATCAAGAAAAGGGATATCGAGATGCAAAAATTGTATTTGATGAGGTAAGCTTTGATGAAGACGGCGAAGCACATATAGACCTACTTATTAAAGAGGGCAGTCTTTATTATTTTGGAGATATCACCTTTTCCGGCAACACTAAGTATTCCGATTCCTTATTGGTTAAAATAGTCAATATCGAAAAAGGTACCATGTATAGTCAAATCACGCTTGAGGAAAAGTTATACATGAGTCAAGACGGCGGGGACATCAGTTCGTTATATATGGACGATGGCTATTTATTCTTTAATATTACACCTATAGAAAAAAGAATTAAGGAAGATTCGGTTGACTTAGAATTGAAAATTTATGAAGGACCTCAAGCAATCATTAACGAGGTAAGAATCTTTGGAAATACCAAGACAAACGAAAAAGTGATTCGTCGCGAGTTATATGTTTTCCCTGGAGATAAATTTTCGCGAACGAACTTGATTCGGTCTCAACGTCAAATTGCAAACTTAGGTTATTTCGATCCAGAACAAATGGAAATTATTCCTATTCCTAATCCAGAAAATGGAACGGTAGATATAGAATTGAGGGTAGTAGAAAAACCTTCAGACCAATTGGAGCTCTCTTTAGGGTGGGGCGGTCGAGGTGCCGGATTGGTCGGAACCTTGGGCGTTCAGTTTACCAACTTTTCTCTTAAAAATATAGTCGATAAGAAAGCCTGGACGCCTTTACCTTCCGGTGATGGTCAAAATTTAACCGTTCGTGCGCAATTGAATGGGAAACAGTTTCAATCGTACAATATGTCCTTTACCGAGCCTTGGTTGGGAGGTAAAAAACCGAATTCATTTACCGTTAGTTTTTTTAGACAGCGATACAATCTGCTAGATGGAACCAATAACTTTACAGGCGATGTTATTGGTAAGTCAATTACAACTGGTGGAAGTGTTGGTATAGGTACGCGCTTAGCATGGCCAGATGATTTCTTTACCGTTAGAAGTGCTATCAATGTAAATCATTATACACTTGATGAGTTTAATCTATATGCAAATTTCCCTTTTACTTCGGGAACGGCTACGGATTTAAACCTTTCCACAACCTTAGCTAGAAATTCCATCGACAATCCAATGTTCCCACGCAAGGGGTCAACATTTTCCTTACAATTGGATGTTACCTTGCCTTATAGTAAATTGTTTAAAGGACGGAAGAGCATTGATTATACCAGCAATGAAACTCCAGCTTCGGAGAAATATAAGTTGATTGAGTATCATAAATGGAGATTTAATGCCGATTGGTACACTCCAATTATAGGTAATTTAATCTTTCATACATCCGCTAAACTTGGTTTCTTGGGTACGTTTAATAAAGATATTGGAGTTACTCCATTTGAAAGATATCAATTGGGTGGCCAAGGATTTAATCAGTTCACTATTTTAGGAACGGATATCATCGGTATGAGGGGGTATGACGTGATTACGCCAGATGGAGGATCTCCGATTATGAATAAATATAGCATGGAATTGAGATATCCTCTTAGTTTGAATCCAAGCGCAACAGTTTATGCTGTTGGATTTTTTGAAGCGGGCAATTATTGGAATAGTATACAAGATTATAGGCCCTATGAGTTAAAACGTTCATTTGGCGCAGGCTTGCGAGTTTTCTTGCCCATGTTTGGATTGCTTGGATTTGATTATGGCATAGGCTTTGATGATACAGATGTAAATGCGCTTACGGGAGGCAACATGTTTTCAAAGTATGGGCAGTTTAGAATTATATTAGGTTTTGAACCAGAATAAAAATTTAGAAATTATGAAAAGAATACTTTTAACTTGTATACTGTTTGTTAGCATTATGATGAATGCACAAGCACAAAGGTTTTGTATTGTGGATATGGATTACATTCTAAGTAATATACCTCAATACGAAGAAGCGCAAGAGACTGTAAATACTTTAGCTAATCAGTGGAAAGCAGAAATCGATTTACAATTTCAAGAAGTCGAAAAAGCGTACAGCAGATTTCAAGCAGAACAAGTTTTGATGACTGAGCAAATGAAAGCGAAGAAAATTGAAGAGATTGAAGCCTTAGAAAGGGCAGCAAAAGAAATGCAAAAAGCTAAGTTTGGACCGGAAGGAGAGTTATTTAAGAAAAGACAAGAGCTCATTAAACCTATTCAAGATAATATCTATCAGAAAATCGAGCTTTTTGCCAAAGACAAAAGTTATGAAGCTATTTTAGACAAGTCTTCTGCAGGTATTGGTATTTTGTTTTACGGAGAACGAATAGATAAGAGTGACGACGTTCTTAGAACATTGGGTTATTAATTACCATAATTTAAGAATAAGTCTTGTTAAAAAAGTATATTTTTGTGTAAACTATAAATTATAAAAAAATGAATAAGTTAATGAAATTTTTAAGTGTAGCGGTCCTTTCGGTAGTCGCACTAAGCTCGACTGCTCAGCAGAAGTTTGGTCATGTGGATTCAGAGTCATTGTTTTACTCAATGCCAGAAGTTAAAACCATACAGACACAGCTTCAGACTAAAAGCAAAGAGTATGAAAATCAATTGAAAACGCTTTACACCCAATATGAGACTATAATTGCGGACATTGAAGAAAATGGCAACTCATACATGCAAGCGGTATTAGAGCAAAAATATAAGGATGCTTACGGTTTAGAAGAGCGAATTGTCGCTCTGGAAGAAAAGGCGCAAGAGGAATTGGTTAAACTAGAGACTAAGCTATTTCAGCCGGTGGAGCAAAAGGCTTATCAAGCCATTCAAGACGTTGCTGCAGCCAATGGATACACCTATGTTTTGGATTCTTCTTTAGGCGTATTTTTAGTTCTTCCGGAAGTAGATGATATTACCAATTTGGTGAAAAGCAAATTAGGTATTTATTAATTTTAGATATTAATGAACAGTAATCCTATAGGAATATTTGATAGTGGAATTGGCGGCTTAACGGTCGCCAATGCTATTTCTAAGGCTATGCCTAATGAAACGCTCATTTATTTTGGGGATACAGCTCATCTGCCTTATGGGGAAAAGTCAAAAAAGTTAATCCGTGAATATGCAAACGGCATCACCGACTTTTTGTTGCAGGAAAAGCAATGTAAAGCAATTGTAATTGCATGCAATACTGCTTCTGCTGCTGCTTATGAGTTTTTAAGAGATCGCCATAAAGGGGAAATACCTATTATAAACGTTATTGATCCTATAGTAGAATCCCTTGTTGGTCAAAGGACGAATAAAAAAATTGGTTTAATTGCTACGAATACGACCATTGAATCGGGAGTTTATCAAGAAAAAATACATAGAAGAGCGTCCCATTTGAATGTGCGCGCCCTGGCGACACCTTTACTTGTTCCGATGATCGAAGAGGGGTATGCGAATGATAAGATTAGCCATACCTTGATTGAGAACTATTTAAGTAAAACGGAACTTAGTGATATTGATGCACTTATTTTGGGTTGCACACACTACCCCATGATAAAAGCTGAAATCAATGCCTTTTATCAAGGTAAAGTTCGATTGATAGACTCCACGGATATCATGGCATCTAAACTTAAAAACATTCTTGAAAAAGAGAATTTGTCGTGCGCTGCAAGAGGGGCAAAAAATAAGTTTTACATTTCGGATAGTAGCCCACATTTTGATAAATCAGCACAACGATTTTTTAAGGAAAACATTAACTTAGAATACCTTAATATTTGGAAGTAGTTTCAAATTTTAAATAAATTCATAATTATGAGAAATTTAATTCATGCAATACTCTTAATCCTGAGCATCCAACTCTGTTCTGCCCAAGGAGTTAACTTTTTTCATGGTTCTTTTGAGGAGGCGAAGTTGGAAGCAAAAGTGCAAGGTAAATTGATATTTATGGATGCATACGCTGTTTGGTGCGGACCGTGCAAGATGATGACAAACAATGTTTTTCCTCAGGATAAAGTAGGAGATTTTTTCAATAAGCATTTCATCAATATGAAGGTGGATATGGAAAAAGGGGAAGGAGTAGATTTAAGAAGGCAATACGGCGTATCTGCATATCCAACGCTACTGTTAATTGATGCAGAAGGAACTGTGGTTCAGCAAATTAAGGGCGCAAGAGGTGCAGATGCTTTAATTGAATGGGCTAAAAAGGCAAATATGCCTAATCCGGTGCTAACAAAAAAAATGCAGGAAAAATATGCCAATGGCGACAGAGATGCACCTTTAATGCGTGACTTCATTAAAGTCAAAGCTTCGTTTAAAGAAAATATAGATACCCTAATGCAAGAGTACATAGCTAATTTAAGTCCAGAGGAAATTGTCGCAAGAGAAAATACTGACTTTGTGTTTGAGCAAACTAATTCTATTTCTTCTCCCGGACTTAAGGTAATGCAGGAATATGCGCGCTATTTCAATGATATATATGGTGTTGGTGCAATGGATAGAAAAATTAGCGGAATTGCAAGGAATACGGCCTATAGCGCAGTGAAAAATAAAAATAAGGAAGAATTAGATGCGGCCATTGTATTTTTAAAGCAGTATAAACCAAATAATTATAAAGAACTAAGTAGTGAATTGCAGGTTAATTTTTTTGGTAAAATAGAAGATTGGAGGAGCTACGACAAATTGGTGACCAAACACTTGGCTAAATATAAAAAAGGCGATGACAAGGCTTATCGAGATGTAGCTTGGAACTATTATATGAAAATTAGCAATGTGGCAAGTCTTTGGAAAGCTGAAAAATGGATGCAGAATAATATAAAGTTCAACAACACTTACGAAAACAACTTAACACAAGCGTATTTACTCTATAAATTAGAAGTGTATAGTGAGGCGGAGGACGCGGTGAATTATGCAATAATTCTTGCGGGCGAAGAAAAGAAAACTAAGAATGCCCAAATCCTTAAAGATCAAATTTTAAAGAAGCTTAAGAAGACAGAAATTGCTCAATAAAATTATAATCGTAGGAAGTTTCAAGGGCAGGCACTTGATAGTTGGCGTTTTTCTGTAAGCTAAGTTCTCCTTGCTTTTGATATTGAAACCATTGTTTTTTACTTAGGCTTTCTGCCAAATATTCTTGCTCTACCTGACCGGGTGTTGGCACTAAAATAGCCGACTTTTTCAATACAATCATATCCATAATTGAAGTATATCCAGCACGGCAAATGACCCGCTCACTCTGGTTGATTTGAGCATTGATCTCTTTGGAAGAGGCAAGTCCGATGCGGGTAATATTGCTATTTTTGATTTCCTTCATTGGGGTGTTGCTTCCCCGGATTATACAATGCGCGCCCTGCACATTGCCAAGCTTCTCTATTATCTCATTTTCTAACAAGCTTCTTTGAGGTTCAGGTCCAGATAAGATACTTAAGGTATTGTATACTTTCTTACTTGGTTTTAGCGTCAAGCGAGAGTCTATTCCAATAAAATAAACATTGGGCCAAGTTAATTTTGACATATTCATGCTTAAATTATTTGGAGGCGGTATATCGGGGACCCATAATTGGGTGAATCTTTTCAAATACCCTTGATAA
>JADHRO010000112.1 GCA_016777395.1 Chitinophagales bacterium
GTTAAAAACAAGGCTCCCAGAGCCAATAATTTGTGCTTCTTATCCAATCGCACTATTAATTTTTCACCGTCTTTTAATTTTAGTGAAGGATTTAACAAGGTCATAATTACCACCAAAACCATAACAACGGCAAGTATTTTATTGAAAACACCATCAGGGATTTCTAAGGCTATCTTTGAGCCAATTATGGCCCCAAACAGTGCCGAAATACCTAAATATATCCCAAATCTACCTGGGCGTTGATCTTTGCTTTGATAACCGCCAATAGCAGTCGCATTTTGAAAAAGTATAGCAATACGATTGGTCCCATTTGCCATAGTAGAATCCAAACCCAAAAAAATAAGTAAGGGCATGGTTAATAGTGAACCACCGCCAGCCATTACATTGATGATTCCTGCAATAAATCCGACCGCTATCACAAGTATTATCTGCCAAAAATCCATAGAACAAAGTTATGTGTTTATCTTTACTTCGGTTCAAGGAAATTTAAATGGAAAAGACTGTTTTAATAGCGGGAGCAAGCGGACTAGTGGGCAGTCATCTTTTAAACCTGCTGCTATTAGATAAAACTATTGACAAAATCTATAGTCTAGTAAGAAGGCCATCAAAAGTGAAGCATGAAAAACTGCAAGAAATTCTATTTGATTTTAATCTTAGCTTGAACTATCAAAATCTCCCCCCAGTTGATTATGGGTTTTGCTGTTTAGGGACAACTATTAAAAAAGCAGGATCTCAAGATGCCTTTAAACAAGTAGACTATAGCTACCCGCTTCAACTTGCGCAAGCATTAAAAGACAATAATTGTGAGAATTTTCATGTTATTACGTCATTAGGTGCTGATTCGAAATCTTCCGTATTTTATAGTAAGGTTAAAGGAGAATTGGAAGAAGCTTTGAAAAATATTGAATTTGAATCTTTAAGCATCTATCAACCTTCTCTGCTTTTAGGCGAGAGAAAAGAATCTAGAATTGGTGAAAAAATAGCGATGATATTGATGCCTCCATTTGAATTTTTACTGCAAGGTCAACTGAAAAAATACAGAAGCATTAAGGCTATAGATGTTGCTAAAGGAATGCTAGTGAACTCGAAGGAAAAAACTCAAAAAATTAAAACAATACTATCGAATGAGATTAAAGAATTGGCTCATAGCATTGACCGTAAGTAGTTGCTTTTTTTCGAAAGCTCAGCTTCAATTTGTGAGTAATGACACAAGTAATTTTCTTAAAATTATGTTGGTTGGGGATTTAACTATCAATCAAAACGTATTAGATGCTTCATATAGTGCAAGTCAAAAACAGTATGATTTTCAATACGTCTTTCATTACATTCGCCCTGTTCTCAATTTAGGAGATATTGTAGTTGGCAATTTGGGCAATTCATTCGCTCAGGAAGATGACTACCTTGAATCAGGGCTTAAATCAATACCTAATGAATACGGAATAGCTCTAAAATATGCCGGCTTTAATTTACTCATGAATGCCGACAGAAGTACAGTGCATCAGGAGCTAGACAATTGGAATGCAAATAAAGACTTTCTGAATGATATTCATATTGCTCAAATTGGTTCATTTAGGAATGAAGAAGATCGAACAAAGCGCAATCCCACAATTGTAGAAAAAAATGGTATAAAAGTAGCATTTCTCAATTATATTGAGGGGGTCCCTTATTACCCTGAGCTATCTCCTTTAATCAATGGCGTTAATGAAAAACAGATTAAACTCGATTTGATTCTAGCCAAGAATAGAGGGGCTGATTTTACAATAGTCTACATGAATTGGGGTAAGGAATACGAGTCTTCACCAAATATAGATCAACAAAAGCTTGCTGATTTATTAATTCAAGAAGGAGCTAACGTGGTAGTTGGAACTCACCCAAAATTAGTTCAAGAGGTCCACGTTTCAGATGATATTATAAATGGACATCCTACAAACAGAATTGTAGCATACTCCTTGGGCGATTTTGTAAGCACAAAATCGAACCCTTTGGATAATAGCGCTTGTATCTTAGAAATAATTGTTGAACAAGACAAAAGTTCTGGCGCTACATTTATTAATACTCTTGGTTATATACCCACTTTTAGCAGCATATATGACAATGGTGGGCAAGCCAAATATGCGATTATGCCAGTATCTCAAGTGGAGAAAAATAATGTATCTGTTCCCATATCTACAACTGAGCAACAATGGATGAGTGCTGCCTCTGAAAAAGTAAGGCATAAGTTTAGTGGCGAGCTAAAAGAGGTTGAATATGATATGACTAATGAAATTATTGATGATGTCGCTGAAGTATTAACTGTTACTCGACGACCACTCAATGAAATTAAGGAATTTACCTTAGATGTTGAAAACCATTTGTTACATTCCTTGAGCGGATTTTTAGAAGACATCGTAGAGCCTGGAACGATTAAAAGTGTCAACAATGAAGGACTCGTATATAAAATTCAATTTCTTAGTCTAAGAAGAGAGATTCCTATTGATATTGAATACTATTCGCACCTAAAAGGTTATGAAACTTATTATGAAAATGAGTACTTTCAATACATGATAGGTAATTATAAAGTTTTGAGGCAAGCCAATGATTTTTGTTTAGACGTAAGACGAAGCGGCCATAAATATGCTTATGTAGTTGCCTTTGAGAATGGAGTTAGAAAATCAAAATAAATATAGACAAGTTATGAATTGCGTAATTGACCAAGGTAATACTCGAACGAAGATATATTTCTTTCAAAAGGAAGAACTCATTAAGGCATTTACCTTTCTCAACAGTGAAGTTAAAGCTATTGAATCGACCTTGAACAAGGAAGTGTTTGTTCATGGCATTTACTCCTCCTCGTCTAAAATCGCAGCATTTATAAATAAAGAAAAATTTCTCATCCTATCCAATGAGACTCCCTTGCCTATTCGCTTAGATTATAAAACACCCGAATCCTTGGGAACTGATCGTATTGCTCTAGCTGCCGGTGCCTATGCAAGTTTTCCAGGAAAAAACTGTCTCATAATCTCTGCAGGGACTTGTATTACAATAGATATTATTGATGAACATGCCGTCTTTCAAGGGGGGATAATAAGTCCCGGAATTGATATGAGAAGAATAGCAATGCACAAGCAAACTGCTAACCTCCCCCTACTAAGCCAGAAAAAAGTGACCGAAATATCACTCATAGGGAAAAGCACTAAAGAGAGCATGGAGAGTGGGGTGATTAATGGTGTAATTGGCGAAATAAGCAGCACAATTGATCAGTTTCAATCAATTTACAATGATTTAACAATAATAATCACAGGTGGAGATGCTTATTTGTTTGAATTACACTTGAAAAATAAGATATTTGCGCAAGCTAATTTACAAGCTATAGGCTTAAACAGAATCTTATTATATAATGCAGATTAACTTATCCTCCTTATTTAGTCTTTTATTCTTGCTGTTTTTTACAGCAAGTATGAGAGCACAAACTTTTTCGCCTCAAAGTCAATTTGGCTTAGGGGGTTTGCACAGCCCTCTTTTTTCGGCTAATAAAGCAATGGGGGGTATATCCGCAGGATTTCGGGGTACGCGAGATATCAACTCTTTAAATCCAGCCTCTTATTCTGCCATTAGTTTCACCACTTTTGACATAGGGTTGCAACTCTATGGGAATATTATTTCTGATACGGCACGACTAACGGATGCAGCCAATGGAGGTGTCAATCACATAGCGCTAGCTTTCCCGATAATGCAAAATAAATGGTCAATGGCCTTCGGATTACTTCCATATTCTTTTAAAAATTACACCTACAATAACAGTGTTCTTGAAGATGGCATCAGCTACAACTTCCAAAGTAAGGGAACGGGGTCTACCTACAAGTTGTTTTGGGGTAATGGTTTACAAGTAAAGGATTTTAGTTTTGGATTCAACACCAATTTCTTGTTTGGAGAGCTTGATGAAACCGAGAATATTTTATTTACCGACTCTTTGGGCAATATCAATACCAGTAAACACAGTACAATGAGTATCAAAGATGTTAGTTTCGACTTTGGTATTCAATATCGTGTGAAGATTAATAAGTTAGAGAATGAAAATAAGGATCGTGATAATATCTATATGACCATTGGAGCATATGGTGCCCCATCTTTCAATATAAAAAGTCTTTCTTCAAAATACACAAATTCCAGCCTAACAAGTTTGCTCACCGGTGAGGAGATTCCCATAGATTCTGCTAGTGGGGGTGTATATGGACTTAAAGAACAAACTCGTCTACCTGCTTATTTTGGTGCAGGACTTACTTTTGGAAATAATACCAAATGGACAGCCGGTATAGATTTTCACTATGAGAATTGGGAGAACTTCTCGAGCCCACTGAATGATTTAGCATTAAGCAATGAATGGCGCGTTAAAGTCGGTGGTGAAATTACTCCCAACTTTAAAAGCAAGAAATATGGAAGTAACGTAAGTTATCGTTTGGGAGCGAATTTCGGGCAATCTCGTGTAAGCTCGAATAATTCGGGAGTTCCTGAGTTTGGCACGACATTTGGATTTGGTTTACCGTTCGGGAAAACAACGGGCAACTATCGTTCATACAGCAGATTAAATCTGACGGTTGAAATAGGAAGAAGAGGAATTGTAAGTGATACAGCCATCAAAGAGAATTATTACAAACTTACTTTAGCTTATTCCTTAAGTGATCGATGGTTTATTAAAAGAAAATTTGATTAAAACAGAAACGATGAAAACGATAAAACACCTCATACTGAGTATGCTTACACTGACGAGCCTTCATGCTTTTGCACAGGATGATCCAGCAAGAGTGCAAGCTATTGCTGATGCAATCACTGTAAACTGCGGAGTACCCCATTGGGGACCAGATAGCCTCGAAGCTATTCAGAATTACTCACTTTACCGTGAGTTTAAAAAACAAGGGGATAATCAAGATGACCTTGCAACAAAAATAAAATACTATAATGACGCATACGTGGGATGGAAATATATTTACATCAACGCAACGAGCGCAAGAGAAACTCCGCACTTTGATGGAGTAGATATTTATAAAGCGTACGCGGAGGCTGCAACTGATGAAGCCGTAAAAGGTGCTTACATCGATTCAATGCTTGCTGTTTATGATGTCAGATTGCACTGTTTCGGAGAAACCGCAGACCTTACCATGAGGAAAGCATTTGCATGGTATAGTAAAAGGAACAAGGGAAATGAAGAGTATGTCTTCAATTTATTTAACCATACTGTGGACTTGTTTGAATCTGAAGAAGGAACCAGTAAGTTAAAAATTAATGCTGCATTCCTTGCTCCATGGATGATAATGGCTATCAAGGCACACAAAACTGCAAAAGTTATTGACGAAGAAGTTGTTTTTGACATTTTTGATGCAATCAATGTTATCGCAGATCATAACATGGCTAACGGAAATAGCGCCGGAAAATATAAAGGTGCTGCAGATAAGTGTTTTGAGTACATGGAAAAGTATGACTACCTGAATCCAGAAACTATCGGTGCGCTTGCAGAGAAAAAATACTTGGCAAGTCCAGATGACATGGCTGCACAAGTAAAAGTATATAAGATGCTCAAAGCTGCCAAGCTTTATGACCATCCTATTTTCTTTGAAGTAGCTGAAAAAGTTTATCTGCAACAACCGAGTGCTGCATTGGCTACCTTCCTTGCTAAAAGAGCAAGTTCAAATAAACAGTACTCTGCTGCTATCCAATATATGCAGGAGGCGAATGAAACAGAAACTGATGAAAATACAAAAGCACAAAACTTGCTTACTATCGCACAGTTTTATCAAGCTAAGGGAGATTATAGTTCTGCTCGCTCATACGCTAATAAAGCGGCAAATAAACGTCCAGGATGGGGAGAGCCTTTTATACTAATTGGAAGATTATATGCCTCTAGTGGGTCTAAATGTGGAAGTGGCACAGGATGGGATAGCCAGGTTGTCGTATGGGCTGCTATAGATATGTGGAGTAAGGCTAAGAATATTGACCCCAGCGTTACTGATGAAGCTCAAAAATTGATTAATAAATATTATCAATACATGCCTTCAAAATCTGATGTATTCTTAAGGCCCGAAATTAGCGTAGGCTCATCCTTCAGCATCGGATGCTGGATAGGAGTTACTACAACAGTTAGAACAGCTGACTAAGGCTCATAATGCTTAGACATTTTATACATACAAACAATCCGTTTTCAACTGCCTGGAAACGGATTGTTCTTTTTAGCTTTATACTCCTAGCTGCATGCAGTAATGACCTTAAGAAAGTAAAAGAAATTAGTTCTGAATTCCTAAGTGTTGAAAGAGGAAAAGAAGTTGAAATTCTTTTTACTGAAGATGGCTTACCTACCATTCGTATCATTGCACCTACTGCCGTTCGGTATAATACAGAACCTCCTGACTTACCTTATACAGTATTTCCCGACGGACTCAAGCTATACGTATACAACGAAAATGGAGACTTAGATAGTGAACTTTCAGCTAATGAAGGTAAAATGACAGACAACAGTGATGATTTAGAAGTCAATGGAGATGTCGTAATTATCAATGAAAAAGGAGAACAACTGAATACCGAAAATCTTACTTGGAACAAGGAAGACAAAAAAATACGTTCAGCAGGGTTTGTTAAGATTTTTACCAATGATGAAATAATTTATGGGTCTGGTTTTGAAGCAGACGAAAACTTCACCAACTATGTGATTTACAATATAACCGGCACTGTAAAGGTAAAAGACGAAAGCCTCTAATAAACCATAAGCTGCTGCTCTAAAAGCTCATCTTCCCGCAATACCCTTAAGATATACATTCCGCTAGATAAATCAATTAGCAAACGTCTTCCGCTAAATTTTTCTAAAGCAAAAACCAAGCGTCCACTCCAATCATAACATCCGTTTCATTTTACTTAAGCGCACGATATAGTACTTGCGCGGGATGTAAAGCTTTTCTTTTTGTTCCGTCAAATATTTGATGCCTGCAGCTCGTTCCTGGAGCAGCCACAATGACT
>JADHRO010000113.1 GCA_016777395.1 Chitinophagales bacterium
ACTTTCTTTTGCAAACTTGCTAAAGTCTTCTTGACATCAGCCAACTTCTCTTCTTTTTCGACAAGCCGATTCTTTATCATGTCAATTTTTGCATCCAATAGCTTTACTTGAAATGCCATGCTCGCATAATCCTTATTTCTTTCCTCCTTGGCAATCGTTCTTTTCTCCCAATCAACAGATTTCTGCATTTTCTCTACTATTCTCTCTAAGTCGCTAACTCGTTTGTCGATTTTAGAATCAACAAGTTGATTTCGGGCTTCGCTCATTTTTTTAAACAAAGCATTTATTCCGGCATCAATATCACTGTAGTCTTTTGATCGCAAGCCTGAAGTGTTTAATGCCTTTCGGAGATCCTTTAAGCGCTCCACGGTAAATTTATAATTCGGCTTATCGTCCAATTTTCCATTTAAAATCTCCAGTTTTAAAAGCAAATCCTTCTTCACTTCAACTGCCTTCCCTTTCAACTCGTTATTGTGATCTTTTCGCAATGCTTTAAGTGCCTCGAAGAGAATATCCAAGTTTGACTTATACCTATCCAAGTGTTTTTGAGTGACCATGGAATGGTCCTGCTTAAAGGCAAGTATTCGATTCCAAAAAGCGGCACATTCATCAAATACCTCTTGACTGAAGTCATTAAGGACTGCCAGCTTTTCTTGCAGTAAAGTCAACTCTCCATCAAACCCTTGAAACATTCTGGTCACCATCAAGGTATCCGCCCATTCTATTTCAATATCTCTGACTCTACCTACGTTCTCTACCTTAATATCCTCCCTTAAAAGGTTGGCATCACTAATTATACGCTTAATTTTTTCTAAGGATTCTGGCAAATCAACCTTACCCTTTACCCAGTTTTCAAGTTCTTCTCTTTTTACCTTGCTTTTTTCAAACAAATGCAAAAGCACTGTCACCTCTACTTCTTCAAACTCGACCGCAATCCAAATGGAATTATCTAAATAATCTCCCTCTAACAAAAATCTTTTTCTCATACTAGTTTGACTATTTTTGCTTAACGAATAAGAACTAGCTCATGCGCCTTCATCAAATATTGGACAAAATTAAACAAATTCAAGAAGATAATTTACCTGGATTTGAAGCTCATGCTAAAATGAGCCCTCCTTTAAGAGGCAAATTCAACGCCAATGATTTGAAAAAGCTCAATGCTAAAGAAAGCGCGGTTATGATCCTCTTATATGAGAAGAACAATGAAGCTCATATAGTCCTTACACAACGCCATGATTATGCTGGTGCTCATAGCGGTCAAATCAGCTTCCCAGGTGGTAAAAAAGATGAATCCGACCATGACTTAAGTCATACCGCACTTCGGGAAACATATGAGGAAATTGGGGTTGCTTTATCCAATGTGCATATTATTTCGACGCTGAGTTGGCTGTATGTGCCTCCGAGCAATTTCGTAATATATCCATTTGTTGCGCTCTTGGAGGACATGCCTACCTTTGTACCCGAAGAAAAAGAGGTAAAAGAAATATTGGAAATACCTCTAGAGGCCTTAGTCAATAAAGAAAACCAGAAAAACTACCACTTCCAAAATAAAAAGCTAAATATCAGCTTTGATAGTCCAAGCTATCAGGTCAATGGAAAAGTAATTTGGGGTGCAACGGCTATGATTTTAAGTGAACTCCTAATGATTTTAGAAGTATG
Source organism: Chitinophagales bacterium (assembly GCA_016777395.1). GTDB lineage: Bacteria > Bacteroidota > Bacteroidia > Chitinophagales > UBA8649 > JAFMKE01. The sequence goes on from JADHRO010000113.1 coordinate 1,660, forward strand.
ATTTTGCGAATCGATAAAGATAGCCCAGAGGGGTATATTGGTTTATCTTATATTTAACCACTTAAAAGGCAGTTGAAGCCTTGGAAAAAACCTGGTCCAGTTACCCGTCATTAAAACCGATGATACGTAATAAACTTTATACATGAAATTCTTGTTAGACTTCCAATAGGTATTTAAAATAATCCCGGTACTTAAGAGCAAATTTTTACCTTTGCACTAAAATTTTACTTCTATGAAGCCATACTACTTGATCTGTATTCTTTTAATGCAATTTGCTCATGCTCAAATGCCTAGCCTATCTGTAAGCGGCAATGTCCAAGAGCAACAGAGCAATAAGCCAATGGAATATTGTACCATTTCAATTTTCGATGCAACTACGGAAGATTTGGTCACAGGTATAGTCAGTGATTTACAGGGAAATTTTATCGTAGATAAACTAAAGCCAGGTTTATATGATGTTGAAGTTTCTTTTATTGGCTTTGAAGCGAAGAGAGTGGAAGATATCATCTTAAGTATGGCTAAACCAAGGGTTAATATAGGAACGATATTTTTAGGAACCGATGCCACCTTAGTCAACGAAGTTGAAGTCACTGCTTTGAAATCATCCGTTCGCTACGAACTAGATAAGAAAATTGTGGATGTAGATAAGAATATCGCAGCCGCTAATGGAACTGCTGTTGACATTCTTGCTACTGTACCCTCAATTCAAACCAATATTGATGGTGATGTGAGTTTAAGAGGAAGTACAGGTTTTTTAGTACTGATTAATGGTCGCCCTTCGGTTCTGGATGCAAACGATGCCCTCAGGCAAATTCCTGCCAACACAATTGATAATATAGAAATAATAACCAACCCATCGGCAAGATACGATGCAGAGGGTACGGCTGGGATTATTAACATTATCACCAAAAAGAAATCAAATGATGGAACAAGTGGAATATTAAATGTTCGCGGTGGTACATTTAATAGTTTCGGTGGCGATGCTACGCTATCCATCAAAAAGAAAAAATTCACCTATACCATAGCAGGGAATTACAGGCATAACGAAAGACCGGGCACATATAAATCTACCCTAAATACTCTTTTAAATGATACCACAGTAAGTACCCTAAATGATGGAGAAAAGGAAAAAATATTTAATAACTATAATGTTAAAGGCAGTATTGAATTTCGACCTACAGACAATCAGTATATCGTCGCATCATATACCTACGGTGGATGGAAAATGATTTTCAGGGATGAGCTTGATTTCAGTTTTATCAATCAAACAACGGGTGATGAAGAAAATTTTGTGAATCGAAATGAAAGCAAGCGAAGTGGTCCATTCCATGAAGTTATTTTGGACTATGGGTATGACTTTAAAAATAAGAGTCAGTTCACGGCGCATGCTTCTTTTAATAAGCGGGGTTTTGAAGAACTAGTTTTTAGTGAACGATTTGATGAGGTGGACGATTTGATCTATGGAACCCAGAGCTCTGAGATAGGTCCTTCGCAGCGTATTCGAATAAATCTAGATTATTTGATCCCTGTGCAAGACCACAGCAAGTTTGAATTGGGTCTTATGCAACAATATGGTAAAAGTGATGAAGAAAATATTGCCTTTCAAAGGGATGTAGCGAGTAATAATTTAATAGAGCAAACTCAATTTTACAGCAATGTCGTATACAAGAAAAATGTCAGGGCATTCTACGGTATGTTTTCAAGCAAATGGGAAAAGCTGAGCTATCAGCTTGGATTAAGAACGGAAAATACGCTAAGAAATATCTTTGTCAGAAATACCCAAACTACCTTTTTAGTTGATCGCCTTGATCTTTTCCCATCAGCCTCGTTGTCTGTCAATATAAATGAACAACATCAATATTTCATAAACTACAGTAAGCGAATAAATAGACCACGCGGCTGGTACCTTGAGCCTAATGCAATTTTCACAGATGCCAATACCTTATGGCAAGGAAATCCGGAAATTCTTCCTGAATATATTCACGCTATTGAATCAGGCTGGTTGTTTAATTTTAAGAAAAAAGGCTCTTGGAATAATGAAGTATACTTCAGAAGAGAGTTAAATGTGATGCAAATTGTTCGTGTTCCTCTTGATTTTGAGTTAACCCGTCAATTTCCTGAAAATATTGGGACCTCTAACACTTTAGGACTAGAGTCAAGTTTAAGTTTGCTGCCCTTTAGATGGTGGAATACCGATTTGATGGCCAATGTATTTTACTATAATCTTGAAGGTGCTTATGAAGATGAGGTTTTCGATCGTTCTAGCTTCTCTTATATTCTGCGATGGAATAACTATATCAAGTTATCTAAGTCCACTCGCTTACAATTTAATGGTTCTTATAGCAGTCCTATCGTTAATGCTCAGGGAAGAGAGAAATTTACATATAGATTTGATGCTGGACTTAAACAAGAATTTTTAGATAGTAAAATGAATTTAGGGATTCAAGTTCGTGATTTGTTCAATACTTATGTTAGTAGAAGTATTCTTGATGGCACCAATTTTGATTTTCAAAGAGAGAATGATCCAAGGGGTCCAAGTCTTGTATTCTCTGCGAGTTACAGAATAAACAATTACAGGTCTAAAAAGCCGAATTATTCGAGTGGTGGTGGTGAATTTTAAAAGTTACTTTAGTAAGCAGCCTATATAAGCGTCTGCCTACCAATGTTAACTTTTCATTGATTGAAGTCTATTTCAACTCAAAACTTGTCATGCCCAATAAATAACCTTCTTGGTACATTTCAGCTGTATATGTTCCAGCTTGGTTAATATTATGTGACCAATAAATACATACTTTCTTGTTTCCGCCATCAAAATTAAATGATGCCGCCTTAGAAAATCTGATTTCTTGACCATTTTCTTTGCTTGTAAAGCTCCCACTTCCCTCTTGCTGCAAGAACAATGATTCGCCATTTGGAGAAACTAGTCGTAACTGCATAACTACCTCTCCTTCTTCACGCACTTTGTTTTCACCTGTTTGGTAACAAACCATTATCTTTTCTACGTTCCTCACCTTAGAAATTTCTTTCTCAACACCGCTATCCTTCACCTTGATTCCAACAGCTGATAACTCGTCTGCTTGCAATAAAGATCCCAATTCAAATTTTTCAGAAAGATACTCTTTGTCTTGTGTTAGGTTTAAAGTCACATTTTTTTCAGTCATTAAATCCGTTTCTAAGCGCATCTTAATGGCCAATAACTCCTGATTCTCTTCACTTAACTTATCGATTTGACCAATAAAAGCAGCGCGCTCTGTTTCAAACTCAATAATTTTTCCTTTAAGTTTATTCAACTCATTTTTATTGAACCCACTTTGATTTTTCCATTTTTGGATTTCTTTTAAGTGCAACTTTATATCCCCTTCTCTTTTCGCTAAGACTGCATCTAAGTCTGCATTTATTCCTTTCATTTCAACCAATTCGGCAAGTTGTGCATTAAAGTTTGCTTGTAAACCAGATAAGTCATCTTGTAAACCAACTACCTCTGTTTGGGTAACTTCTAAATCTTGCTGTCCTTTAAATAGATAATATGCTCCTACTAGATTAATTAATAATAGTAGAAAAATAATTACTAAATAGACCGTTTTTTTCGAACTCTTATTAGTTTTACTCATAATTATATGGTATTTGTTTAAACGTCAAAGTTAAAACGAAAAAGCACAAGTTTTCATTTATGGATATAAATAATATGCAATATTGGCAAGATCGCTATCTACAAAATAGCACAGGCTGGGATTTAGGAGCAGTTTCTCCGCCATTGAAAGCCTACTTTGATCAGTTGTCAAACAAGGATTATAAAATCCTGATTCCGGGTGCAGGGAATGCTTATGAAGCCGAATACCTCCATAAAGTAGGCGCCACAAGCGTATTTGTAGCTGATTGGGCGCAACAAGCAATTGACAATATTAAAAAACGAATACCATGCTTTCCAGATAGTCAGCTACTCGCCCAGGACTTTTTTAAACTTGAAGGTTCATTTGATTTAATCGTTGAACAAACGTTTTTTTGCGCCCTACCTCCGCAATTGAGAAAAGAATATGTTGATAAGATGCATGATCTTTTGGCGCCAAACGGAAAGTTAGTAGGCCTGCTCTTTCAAGTACCATTAAACCAAAATCATCCACCTTTTGGGGGCGACAAGGCTGAGTATTTAAGCTTGTTTGAATCTAAATTTGAAATAATAACCTTAGATACCGCTCACAATTCGATCGAATCTAGACAAGAGAATGAGTTGTTTTTTATTTTTAAGGCGAAGTAGATTCGCAATCCACGCATATCCCTCTTACGGTAAAGTTTAACTCATGCATACTATACCCTTTAGGCAATTGAAATGAAGGAATAATATGATGTAAACAAGAAACTTGCTCGCATTGCTTGCAAGAAAAGTGCAGGTGGTGGTGATGGTGGTGGTCATCATTGCATGCCACACAAGCCATATATTTGCTTACTCCATCCATATCTACCAGCTTATGAATTTTATCGTCCTCCACTAAGCGATCCAAAATCCTATAAATAGTAACCCGATTGCATTTAACATTTAATTGCTCCTCTATATCAGCGTGTGATAAAGCAATATTTGCTTCTTCAATCAAGGCTAAAACTGATTGCTTAGCTTGCGTAGATCGTGAAATTTTAGTGACAGCCATATCAAATTTTTAATGCGCGGTGGTGCAGGAATGCGTATTTGTTAAACGGTAATTGATAACTTGTGAAATGGCTATAAGCGATGCAAAAAAAATCTCACCTACAATGAGCCAAGCATTTAATTCATTGTGAAACAAGAAATGAATACCAAACGCACCGAATATCCCAATAGTAAATAAAATCACCGGATAACTCAGGTGATGATGCAATGAAAATCCATGACGCATAGAGTAATATCCAAGAAAAGCAGTTGAACCTAACAATAAGTATTCAATCCACTCAGGTGGATGAAAGGTCATATTAAATATAGGCATTAGCACAATTAATAAGGGGAAGGTAATACAATGGATAAGGCACAAAGTAGACAAAAAAAGAGTTACTTTCATACTTCTATGCTGATGTTGGTGCGGAGCAACAGTTTTAGATTTCATACGCAAATAACAATGCTTAATTCAATTGAGTTGCAAATATCCATATTTTTTTTCACTTTCTAAAAGACTAATAGTGAAAGGGTGAAAATCATTACCCCTGCTCCAAAGACCAACAAACAATAAGGAAGTATATCTTTTGCAGATAACTGCGTGATCCCTAGTAATGGAAGGGCCCAAAATGGTTGCAACATATTGGTAAGCTGATCACCGTAGCTCATCGCCATAATTAGTTTTTGAATTTCTACTCC
>JADHRO010000114.1 GCA_016777395.1 Chitinophagales bacterium
CAATTGGGATTTGGAGTTCCAAATTTTAAAGTTGCATATGATATTCTGGAGCTAAGAGCATTTAATCAAGAGAATGGCTTAATTCTATACCCCAATCCTACGTACAATTACTTGTACCTTACATTTATTGAAGAAACAGCAGGGACATATGATTTACTGATTGCTGATAAATCAGGTAAAGTTTGGGAAAGTCAACGGGATATAGCCGCAACAACAATTGTTAAGCTTAATTTGCTTGATTTGCCTGTTGGTGCCTACCATGTTTTTGTGAAACAGGGGAAAAACAAATTCAGCCAGCAATTCGTAAAACGTTAGGCTAAGCCCACATTCTTTTCTTTTAATTTTTTAAGTTCTTTCCCCATCATCCAAAACCATAAAGGAGGAATAAGGGAAATCACCATCATGCCCGGATACCCCGTCGGCATCTGGGGGCTCTCGTCAAAATGTCGCAGCACTTGATAAGGTCTATTGGCGATGTAGTGGTGATCGGAGTGTCTGGTTAACTCAAACAATAATATTCGACCAAAGGGGTGGTTGGAGTTCCAAGAATGCACGGGAAGAGTTTTCTCCCAAGCGCCATGTTCATTTTTCTTTCGACTTAAACCGTAATGTTCAATGTAGTTGACTGTTTCCAAAGTTAGGAATCCGAAAATAGCTGAAGCGATAAAACACAACATGGGTATTAAACCAAAAACAAGGTAAATCATACCAAGAAATCCAAGTTGTATAATTTGATACCAAATCATCTGATTAGAAAAGGATAGGGAAGACTTCCCTTGCTTCTTGAGCCTATTACCCTCTAATTTCCAAGCACTTATAAACCCGCCAATAATCGATCTAAAAAAGAAAAAATAGATAATTTCCCCTTCTTTTGAGGACGCTGGGTCATCCGTGGTACTTACATTTTTGTGATGACCTTGGTTATGTTCTATAAAGAAATGTAGGTACAGGGAGGTAAGTAATAATGCCTTGGAAAAAAAATGTTCATATTTTTTGCTTCTATGGCCTAACTCATGCGCTACATTAATACCAAACACGCCACAAGCCAGTCCCAAGGCAGAAATATACCCCAGGTATTCTACCCATGTATGTCCACCTTGGCTAATTCGATACATGGTGAAGAAAACTAAGAAATACTGAACCGGAACAATTGAGTAGATCAAGTAATCATAAATTCTATTCTTTTTGGCAATATCCTCTTCAATTTTTGTCATATTCTCGGTAGAGGATGGAAGTATAGCATCAAGCAGTGGAACCAAAGCGAATGCATAAATTAATCCACCCCAGGTGAACCATCCCCCAAGGTTTAAACAAATAAAAATGACTATTGGGCTGATAAAAACTCCTAGGTATTTTAAAGATTTAATTTGCATAAGGTCTGATTTAGTAAAACAAATGTAAATAATTTATTTTATAAGTAAACTAAAAATGTAAAAATAGTTTACTTTTGTTGAATGGGTCGTCATTCTATTTTAAAAGAAAGAAAGCAAAATCCAAAAAAGAGATTGGAGATTATTGAGGGTCTTATTGTGTTTTTTAAATCCCATAGTCTTGCTCAAAGTAATATGGATGAAATCGCTGAAGGACTCAATAAAAGCAAGGCAACCTTATATAAATATTTCAAGTCCAAAGAGGAAATGGTTGATGCACTTATCAATCATAAGATTGAGAAAATAGTGGGTTTTGTTCCCATACTTAACGATGATAAAATTCCGTTTTTTGATAGGTACGAGCAAAGTTTTTCTTTGTTGCATAAGCATATAAGCGACATCACTATTGATTTTATGGATGATTTAAAAACGGTTTATCCACTGATTTATAAAAATATTGAGCTATTGATTGATTTAGCTGTTCGAGAATTGGCCGCATATTATGGCGAAGGAATGAAAAGAGGTGTTTTTAATGTGTTAAATGCAAAGATGTTATCGCAAATAGATTTTATCTTATTTCAAACCCTAACAGATCCTATTTATCTTAAAGCAAACGGTCTTACCGTAGGAGAGGCTTTTCAAGATTTTTACAACATTAGGTGTCAAGGATTATTAGTTAAATAATAGTTCTTTTATCAATAGTTACTTATCTTTGCACCTTAATTTAGAAAAAGCATTTATGCAAACAAATACTATGAACTATAAAGTAAAAGATATTTCCTTAGCAGACTGGGGAAGAAAAGAAATGACGCTAGCTGAAGCAGAGATGCCAGGTTTAATGTCGTTGAGAAAAGAGTTTGGCGAATCTAAACCCTTAAAAGGGGCTAGAGTTGCTGGTTGTCTTCACATGACTATACAAACCGCTGTATTGATTGAGACATTAGTTGAATTGGGAGCTGATGTAACTTGGTCTTCATGCAATATTTTTTCAACGCAAGATCATGCGGCGGCTGCAATTGCTGCAGCGGGTGTTCCAGTATTTGCATGGAAGGGAATGAATGAAGAAGAGTTTGATTGGTGTATCGAACAGACTTTGCACGCTTTTAAAGGTGGAGAGCCTTTGAATATGATTCTAGATGATGGTGGAGATTTAACCAATATGGTTCTAGATAGATATCCTGAATTAGTGGATGCAATTCAAGGGATTTCAGAAGAGACTACCACAGGCGTTCATCGCTTGTATGAAAGAGAAAAAAATGGTACGCTAGCCTTACCTGCTATTAATATCAACGATTCGGTTACAAAATCTAAATTTGATAACAAGTATGGTTGTCAAGAGTCTTTAGTAGATGCTATTAGAAGAGCAACAGATATTATGTTAGCTGGTAAGACTGCTGTAGTGGCAGGCTATGGTGATGTTGGGAAAGGTTCTGCAGCTTCACTAAGAAACGCTGGCGTAAGAGTTACGGTAACTGAATGCGATCCAATTTGTGCTTTACAAGCCGCAATGGATGGTTTTGCTGTTAAGAAAATGGAAACTGTAATCAATGAAGTTGATATTGTGGTTACTGCTACAGGAAATAAAGATATTATTACTGGAAAACATTTCGAAGCCATGAAGGATAAAGCTATCGTTTGTAATATTGGACATTTTGACAATGAAATCGATATGGCTTGGTTAAATAACAAATACGGAGCATCAAAGGATGAAATTAAGCCTCAGGTGGATATGTATAATATAAATGGTAATGATATCATTGTTTTAGCTGAAGGTCGTTTAGTGAACTTAGGTTGCGGAACAGGCCACCCTAGTTTTGTAATGAGTAATTCATTTACCAATCAAGTTTTAGCTCAGTTAGAGCTTTGGGAACGTCCGGAAAACTACGAGAATAAAGTATATGTTTTGCCTAAGCACTTAGATGAAAAGGTAGCTGCCTTGCACTTAACTAAAATTGGTGTTGAGTTAGAGTCCTTAAGTAATGATCAAGCAGATTATATCGGTGTTAAACCAGAAGGTCCATTCAAGCCTGATTACTACAGATACTAATTTTAATAATTCTATTTTGGAAAGCCTCTCGATTTATCGAGAGGCTTTCTGTTTTAATTGAGCCTTGATTTTCTAAACTTTACTATCTTTAAATTGAAATTTGATTTATGGGTAAGAGACTTACGGTAAGCCTTCTGATGTTTTTCGTTTTAGGTATTTGGATGGTTTCTTGTGATAAACAAGATTATGAAACTAATATCAGCCGTCACAGCGAGGATGAAAGTCATTACACTGGAGATAATTGTATGAACTGCCACTATCAAGCTGGTCCAGGAAAGGGCTTGTATTCTATTGCGGGTAGTGTATTTGGGAATTATCAAGATGATGACTATACAGTAAGAGTATTTGATGCACTTACGCAAGATACACTAGCTTTAGTGGAGATAGATCAATTGGGTAATCTTTTTACGACAGCGCCTGTTGATTTTAAAAATGGCATAACAGTTGATATTATAAACTCGTCAGGTAGTATAGTAAAGGTCATGTCCACTGTTGTGATGAATGGTCAGTGTAATTTATGCCATGATGGACAATTTGAAGAAGTTATCGAATTTTTTTAAAGCAGTAATTAATTATTTATGAAGAAATTAACCTCCTTAATCTTAGCCTTTTGTCTTGGAATTGTTTTGCAAGCTCAAACTGAGGTGAATTGGTTGGTAAAGATGGATGAAGCAAAAACGCTTGCTACTGATCAAGGGCAACCTATCTTGATATCATTTTCAGGTTCTGATTGGTGCGGAAACTGCATGCGTTTGGATAAAGAGCTTTTTGAAACGGAAGATTTTTTAGAGTATGCCAAGGAAAATTTAGTTCTATTAAACCTTGATTTTCCTGCAAAAAAAGCAAACAAACTTAGTGAGGAGTTGAGTGTGCAGAATGATAAATTCGCAGAAATTTATAATAAACAAGGGGTCTTTCCGCTGACAATCATCGTGAATGCAGAAGGGGAGATGATGGGTAAAGTTAAATACCCCTGTAGTTCTGTTCAAGGCTATCTTGATAGTATAAATGATATTATACACTAAACTAAACAATGCGCAATCTATTTATTGTCTTATGGTGTCCATTTTTTAGCTTTTCACAAGTATACCACAGTACATCCTTGGATACCCTTTTGATGGGATCTGCCTTCAGCTTTACCGCAGTGCATGAAGATGAAGAAATCTGCAAGCAGGCTGTTTTTTCTGCTGTTAAAGAAGTCAGTAGAATTGAAGGCCTGATTTCGTCTTGGATGGAAGATTCCCAAACTTCTCTAATCAATAATCATGCAGGTAAGCAAGCTATTCAGGTTGACTATGAATTGTTTCAGTTAATAGAGCGAAGTCTGAAAATTTCACAAATTACTAATGGATATTTTGATCTTTCTTTTGCTTCTATTGATAATATCTGGCAATTCAATGGGCAAGATGAAAGTATGCCTTCTCAAAAAGAACTTGATGCTTCTGTAGCCTTAATCAATTATCTAGATATTGCTTTAGAGTATAGTGATACTTCAGTCTTTTTAAAGCAAGAAAATATGAAAATTGGTTTCGGGGCTATAGGGAAGGGATATGCAGCGGATAAAGCGAAAGATATTATGCTAGACTATGGAGTGATTGATGGTGTGGTTAATGCTGGTGGAGACTTGTTAGCTTGGGGAGGTAAAATTGATGGGAGTCCATGGAATGTTGGAATTGCCAATCCAATAGATAAAAATGAAATATTTACAACAATATTTGTCAATAATCAAGCACTTGTGACTTCTGGAGATTATGAGAAATTCTTGAATATTAACGGTGAGCGTTATGGACACATTATTAATCCAAAGACTGGTATGCCGGTAAGAGGACTTCTTAGCGTAAGTATTGTGGCCGAAACTGCAGAATTGGCAGATGCTTTAGCCACAGCAGTTTTTGTTTTGGGAGAGAAAGAGGGTATGGACTTAATCAATCATTTGATCGGGGTGGAAGGGATTGTTGTTACGGACAAAAATAAAATATTATATTCGAAGAATATTATACTGAATGACGTCTATGAAACAACAGATTAGGTTTATTTTTTTTGGTCTTTTACTATTGTTGTTTAATGCCTGTACAAGTGTTAAAGGATATCAAAAGATGTACATTAATGACCCTGATATGCAACTGTCTCTTACTCCACTAGAAAATTTTGAAAATGGTTTTCAAAGTTATAGAGAGGGGGTATCTGGTGCAAGTGGAGGTAAAACCGGTGGAGGATGCGGATGCAACTAAAACTAATTCCTTTTGTGGCATGCCTTTTTCTTGGTTTGGTTTCATCAGCTCAAATTTTGTCGGATACGAGCAAGGTGCATTTAGAAGATGTAAGCATCGATTTTTTATTTAATTACTATGAACAGGATGGGATACATTCTCCTGTAACTGGAGGCTTGGGCACTGAAAAGTTAAATAATATTGCACCCTCGGTTATGGTTAATATTCCTATAGACACCCTGCGATCAATATCTTACAGTGGGGGTGTAGATTATTATTCATCTGCTTCATCAGATAATATTAATAATCCTTATTTACAGGCTGATCACATATCATCAGCTTCGGCAAGTGATTTTAGGGTATATTCCAAACTTGGATTCAAGCAAAAAAATAAAAAGAAAAAAACGGCTTATACTGGTGATTTAGGTATGTCTTTTGAATTTGATGTAGCATCAGTTTCGGTCGGAGGAGGATTTTCCAAGATATCTAAAGATGAAAATAAGGAGTTTAGTCTCAAAGGTGCCTATTTCTTTGATAATTGGAAGTTAATATATCCCATCGAACATAGGAATGGAGGCTTGGATTATCTCGCAACAGATAAAAGACATTCATTCAATTTATCTATGGTGGAATCATGGGTTATGAATAAGAAAATGACAGCATCTTTTAATGTTGACTTAGTTTTCCAACAAGGACTTTTGTCCACTCCTTTTCACCGAGTGTATTTTTCAGATTACAATTTGGATCAATTTGGCAATCAAGCAGATCCAACGGCTAGTCTGTTAAACTCTCGTGTGGAGCAGCTTCCTGACTTCAGATTTAAAGTGCCTGTAGGATTTCGTTATAACTTCTATTTAGCTGATTTTTTATTGGTCAAAGCATATTATCGATTTTATTACGATACTTGGAATGTAATTGGGAATACGGCCCAAATAGAATTGCCTTTTATTTTGACTAAATTCCTTCGTGTTTATCCTTTTTATCGCTACCATAATCAAAGTTCAGCTAAATATTTTGCGCCTTTTGCTACTCACCAACCAAGCGCTACTTATTTCACTTCTGATTACGATTTATCTGGATTTGATAGTCATCGTTTTGGAGTGGGCTTAAAAATTGCACCGCTGTTTGGTGTCTTTAATTTCAAAAGTAAAGCGAATAAAAGAGCAAATGTTTTGAAAAGCATTGATTTGAGGTATTCTCATTATAGACGAAGTGATGGATTGGTCGCAAATTTCTATAGTATAGGTTTAAATTATGTAATTAAGCGCTAAAAAAATATGAGTAGCGTCCAAAATGGACTGTTATTAA
>JADHRO010000115.1 GCA_016777395.1 Chitinophagales bacterium
AATGAACTTGCTTACCATCGCGCAGTTTTATCAAGCAAAAGGAGATTACAGCTCTGCTCGTTCATACGCCAATAATGCGGCAGATATGCGTCCAGGATGGGGAGATCCTTTCATACTTATTGGAAGGTTATACGCCTCAAGTGGATCTAAATGTGGAAGTGGTACAGGATGGGATAGCCAGGTTGTCGTATGGGCTGCTATAGATATGTGGAGTAAAGCTAAGAATATTGATAAAAGCGTTACTGATGAAGCTCAAAAATTGATTAATAAATATTATCAATACATGCCTTCAAAATCTGATGTATTCTTAAGGCCCGATATTAGCGTAGGTTCATCCTTCAGCATAGGATGCTGGATAGGTGTTACTACAACAGTAAGAACGGCTGACTAAGGCTCATAATGCAAACACATTTCATCCATACACACAATCCGTTTTCAATAGCTTGGAAACGGATTGTTCTTTTTAGCTTTATCCTACTTGCTGCATGCACTAATGACCTTAAGAAGGTAAAAGAAATTAGTACTGAATTCCTAAGTGTTGAAAGAGGAAAAGAAGTTGAAATTCTTTTTACTGAAGATGGTTTACCTACCATTCGTATAATTGCACCTACTGCCGTTCGGTATAATACTGAACCCCCTGACTTACCGTATACAGTTTTTCCCGACGGACTCAAGCTATACGTATACAACGAAGATGGAGACTTAGATAGCGAACTTTCAGCTAATGAAGGTAAAATGACAGACAATAGTGATGATTTAGAGGTCAATGGAGATGTCGTAATTATCAATGAAAAAGGAGAACAGCTGAATACCGAAAATCTCACTTGGAACAAGGGAGACAAAAAAATACGTTCAGAAGGGTTTGTTAAGATTTTTACCAATGATGAGATAATTTATGGATCTGGTTTTGAAGCAGACGAAAACTTCACCAACTATTTGATTTACAATATAACGGGTATTGTAAAGGTAAAGGACGAAAGCCTCTAATAGACCACAAGCTGCCGCTCCAAACGCTCATCTTCCCGCAATAACCTTAAGATATACATTCCGCTGGATAAATCAATTAGCAAACGTCTTCCGCTAAATTTTTCCAAAGTAAAAACCAAGCTTCCACTCCAATCATAAATCATAACATCCGTCTCATAAACTAACTCCGTAAATTGCAATATTTTGTCTTTGACAGGGTTTTCGAAAAAAGCCAACTCACTCAAGGTATGACTTCGCAATGCTGTAGTAGGTTCTATAACGCATGAATCTGAAAGTGCATTGAAATCCTCCAAAATCCCCTTTCCGCTCAAATCTTTTCCTTGAAGTCCGGGATGAAATGCAGGTAAGCGTTCCCCTCTAAAAATGGAGTTATTAAAATTCTGAATCGTGTCAAGTTGTCCATAAATAATGCTGCCACTAGGGTTTTTATATACCCACAAAATCTCACCTAGACGATTCAATTCTGTAACTTGACCGTTGAATGTTTCACAGAAGACAACATTGCCATTAGGCATTACATTCATGCCAGATTTCTTTCCTTGAAATACAGTTTCCCCCAAAACATCCCCATTCCAAGACCAATAATAGTCAAGTGGTAAAAACTTGCCGGCATTCATTTGATAGGCTCCATTGACAACAGTAGGCTCCAGTATAAGCAAAGAACTATACATCGCTGAACTTGTATCGCCCCCATTACTAAAAACAGAAATTCTTCCCGCATCAGCATAGGTATTTGGTATCCACTTTGGATCATGCTGAAGAAACAATTTTTGGTCGGTAACATTGCCCTTATCATAAACCGCAGGATTACCCCATCGCCATAAAAAATCACCACCTCGATTAGAAGATCCTCCACTATGACTAGCAGCCTCTGTAGTACTTGTACTATGATCAATTATCATAATTTCATCAATACTTCTAGCAGAAATTAATATTTGATCAAGGTCGGCATTATAATCAATAGCATTGCAATGCGTGTAATCTGTTCCATAGGGCGTATCATAATTAATATCCAATAACTCAGGATGATCTGCAATAACTCCAAAGTTTATTTTTGTGCTGTCAAAATCCTGAATAAAATGATCCATAAAACGCCATTCCCAAACCACAATTGCGCTATCTATTCCAATGGGTTGTAGCTCAATAATTTTATCTAATTTTATTTCTCCCGGAACGCTTAAGGTATCTTTTCCTAGATTATGCATATCAATACTTGTTTGATTATCCGTAATCAAGCATAGCACATTTCCGTTAGGCATAAATTCAATATCGTGATGTTGATTTAATCCAAGCTTATCATTAATTGAAAAGCTCCAAACCAAATCCCCTTCCCAAGTCTGAATTTCAATCGAATTTCTTCCCGCTCTTAGTAAATTTCCATTCTCCAGTAGATAACAAACCAATCCCGGCCTTTCCCCAAAACTCCATTCATTTACTTGCTCACCGCAATTATCAATGAGGAAAACCTTAGTATTTTCTTGTGGAGAATACAGTAAGTATCCATCACTTACATCATTGCTAGATATGCGCAATCCCACATTAGGGACTTGCGCTAAAATAGAACTGGAAAAGAGATAGAAAAATACAATAAGTGCAAAGCTTTTCATAGATCAAAAGTAAGCTTTTTATTTTACTTAAGCGCATTATATAGTACTTGCGCTGGATGTAAAGCTTTTCTTCTTGTGCCATCAAATATTTGATGCCTGCAGCTCGTTCCTGGAGCGGCCACAATGACTTGGTCATCGCATTTTCTTAGCGATGGGAATAAGACCAATTCACCTACTTCCATAGAGGTTTGATAATGCTCTTTTTCATAGCCAAAACTTCCTGCCATTCCACAACAGCCGGTTGGTAGCGTTTCAACATGATAGTTTGGAGGTATCGATAAAATTTTCTCTGAATAGCTGACCTCACTCAATGCCTTTTGATGACAATGCCCGTGCAATACGACCTGTTGGTGCGTGCTAACAAATAATTCCCTTTGAATGGATCCTGCTTCCTTAGCTTTTACCAAAAACTCCTCAATAGTCAAACTAAATTTCACAAGACATGAATCTTTGAACTCCTTGTGATCAATCAAGCGGATATACTCATCTCGAAATGAAAGTATGGCACTGGGTTCAACACCAATCAAGGGAGTATCTTCAGATATCAGTGGAAGAAGGACCTTTACATTGGAGCTAGCCAATTGTATGGCTTCATTCAGCATTCCCTTTGAGAGAAATGCTCTACCGCTATCCGAGATAGGGGCCATCAAAATATTATACCCTAAAGCCTCCAATAAAAGAATGCAGGCTTTACCGGCTTCTACATCATAATAATTAGTGAACTCATCCGCAAAAAAATAAAGGGACTGCTTCCCGTTATTCTCCTTGACTTTCCTTCTAGAAAACCACTTTTTAAGCGTTTCTTTTGCTAATTCCGGGGGAGTTCTTTCTGCCGCGATACCTAAAATCTTTTTAGCCAATGGCGTAGCATTAATTTTATTTGCTAAGCCAGGGAAAATTGAAGCAAATTGATTTAGTTTCTGAACATGCCCAAACAATTTTGCTCGAATGGGTGTCCCCTTACGTTTTTGGTATTGATAGGAAAACTCTGCTTTCAAGCTCGCCATATCGACATTACTCGGGCATTCATTTTTACAAGCTTTACAGCTCAAGCATAAATCTAGCGCTTCTTTTATCTCTTCAGAGGTCCACTTTTCTCGATCGTCGTCACTTTGGGTAAGAAACTCCCTCAATACATTCGCTCTTGCGCGTGTTGTATCCTTCTCATTTTTTGTTGCCATATAGCTAGGGCACATAGTACCTCCACTTAAATGCGTTTTCCTGCAATCGCCCGATCCGTTGCACTTCTCTGCAAGCCTTAATATCCCTCCCTCATCATCAAAATTCAACACGGTACTCAATACGGGCTCTGTTCGCCCTACCTCATACCTTAAGTCCTCGTCTATATTGGGTGCATCCGTAATTTTCCCCTTATTAAAAATACCATTCGGATCCCAATTTGCTTTTAGTTTCTGTAGAAGTTTATAGTTCTTTTCGCCGAGCATATACGGAATAAAACTAGCACGCACTCTACCATCTCCGTGCTCCCCACTTAAAGAACCTTTGTATTTTTTAACTAACCTTGCGGTATCCCAAGCTATCTCCTCAAACAGCTTCACATCTGCGGATTCTTTCAAATTAAGTATCGGTCTTAGGTGCAACTCACCTGCTCCAGCATGCGCGTAATAGACAGCTTTTTGACCATAAGTTTCCATAATTGCCGTAAAGTCATCAATATATTGTGGTAAATCATCAATATGAACCGCGGTATCCTCTATGACTGCCACTGCTTTCTTATCCCCAGGAATATTAGCCAATAAGCCCAGTCCTGCTTTTCGTAATTTCCAGGCATTTTGAATGCGAGGAGCAAAAATTTCAGGACATTCATAACTTTTCGTTTCATCCATTAAAATTTGCTGTGCTTGATCTATCAAACGCGCAAGTGCCTCTTTGGTTTCCGCCCTTAACTCTAGCATTAAAATCGCTGCTGGATCCCCTTTAAGAAAGTACCTATACTTTTTGTATTCCGCATTTTCCTTGGTACAATCCATGATTAACTTATCCATCAGTTCACATGCATATGGTTGCAATTCCATAATCGGTTTAATCGCTTTTAGTGCATCTTGTACAGAATTAAAATGAGGGCAAAGGAGTACATGTTCCTCAGGAGGCAAGTCGACAAGATTAAGTTTAATTTCGGTAATAAGAGCCAGCGTGCCCTCTGAACCAGCCATCAGCTTACATAAATTTAAGGGTTCCCCTTTTGGTATAAAAGGTTCGCAATTTACAATTTCGTCAATAGCATATCCTGTATTTCTTCTATGAATGGAAGCTTTGGGGAATTGATCTATTATCTCCTCTCTAACAGCATTTGAGGCCAACTCTTTTAACAAAAATTGATACAATCTACCTTCTAAACTATCTGTAGTGTTTAACACCTGGAGCTCCTCTGCAGTTTTAGTATTGAGTTTAACCATACTGCCATCACTAAGAAAAACCTCCAATTCCAACACATGATCTCTGGTGTTGCCATATCTGATTGAATTAGTGCCCGTTGAATTATTTCCAACCATACCGCCTATCATAGCACGATTAGCAGTTGATGTTTCTGGCCCAAAAAATAAGCCATGCGGCTTTAAAAATAAATTCAGTTCATCCCGAATTACTCCTGGCTGAACTTTAATCCACTTTTCTTTTGCATTAAATTCTAAAATTTGAGTGAAGTGTTTTGATATATCTACGACTATTCCACTGCCCACACATTGGCCAGCCAATGAGGTTCCTGCTGCTCGGGGAATTAAACTCAAGGCATGACTTTGAGCAAAATCAATAAGCAATTTGAGGTCGTCCTTAGACTTTGGAATGGCCACGGCCGTTGGAAGTTCACGATAGACAGAAGCATCAGTTGCGTACATCGTTCGCATCATACTATCCCAGTATAAATCACCCGAAAATTTGACTTGCAAGTCTTCTAAACTTTTATTAACTCCCATATTCAACTGCAAAATAAATACATTGTACAGCAATTTATGTATTTTTAAGCAAGAATAATCTAGGTTGATGTTACGCGCAATCGATTTGAACAAATTATTTCATTCTGTGTTACCTAAAAAACAAAAAATTATGAACAAAATAGCTTTAGTTATCCTCGTGATTGGATGTGCAATATTCGCAGGCTTTGCGCCCGGTGAAGAAGAACAATTTCCAACAATTGAACTGGGGGCAGCGATGCCAATGATGGATCTTGAAATGAGAAACATTGACAACAATATGATGAGCCTCAGCGATATCAAACAGAAAAATGGCACCTTGGTAATCTTTTCGTGTAATACTTGCCCCTTCGTGATACAATGGGAAGATCGTTATGATGATGTTACTGCAATTGCTGGTCGTTATGGTTTTGGCACTGCACTAATCAATTCGAACGAAGCAAAAAGATCAGGTGATGATTCTTTCGAAAACATGGTAAGTCATGCAAAAAAAGTAATGTATAAGTCACCATATCTAGTTGATGAAAACTCAGTAATAGCTAATGCTTTTGGAGCGAAAACAACTCCTCATGTATTTCTTTTTGACAGTGATGACCTTTTAGTCTATGCTGGAGCGATAGATGACAATAGTAAAGATGCAGGCGCGGTAAGTGAAAGTTATTTAATCAATGCTTTAAACCAGATAGGAATAGGTAGATCTATTAAAGTCAATCAAACGCCTGCGAAAGGATGCAGTATTAAAAGAGTAAAGTAAACTAAATCTAATCCATTTTTTTTGGCTCCAGTGATTGAAATCGCTGGAGCCTTTTTTTATTTGTTCGCTATAATCGCTTCCATTTTCATACTTCTTGATCCTTTAATCAGAAAGGTAAATCCATTTAACTCTTGGCTTTTCAACCATAGTTTTGCTTCTTCACTCGTTTTAAAAAACAAGCCATCTTCATTCTTACATGCATAGAATCTTTCACCCACTAGTACATAAAACCCGAATGAACCCTTAGCTAGATAATCAACAATCAATTGATGTTCGGCTTCGCTAGACTCCCCTACTTCGAGCATATCGCCTAAAAAGACTCCTTTATTCTTCGCATCATTGTTTTCAAAATACTCCAATGCAGCCATCATTGATGTTGGATTTGCATTATACGCATCAAGTATTACCTCATTCGTGCCATACTTGATAATTTGCGAACGATTATTTTGCGGAGTATAAGCTTCCAATGCTATTTTAATCTTCGCTAAAGGCACTTTGAAGTATTGACCAACTGCCAAGGCAGCTGCCATATTAGCACCATTGTATTTGCCTATTAGACGACTTTGAATATGAATACCATCCACCTCTAGAGCGATGAATTCATTATTTTCAA
>JADHRO010000116.1:0-5000 GCA_016777395.1 Chitinophagales bacterium
GGGTGTGAATTCCAATCCAAAATACATCCCTTTTTCATTTTTAGAGCTTCTTTCAGTAAAGGCATTAGCATATTCACTTTGATAATCTTTTGGGTAATCCCTATATAGTAATGATGCGGAAATTGTTTTATCCAGGCCCATCATTACTCCATTAATATGGGCGATTCCTCCATTTTCACTTTTGCCTACTTCTCCAAAAAAATTTATGTTTCTATACAGGTATTGATAATCGAATCCGTAATTCTGATTTCTATTTCCATTAAAGTCAAATTGATTGTAAGTTGAAATATCTTTTTGATATTCCCCCTCTATTTTTGTTTTGTAATAAGATAATCCTAAGTTCAGTTGTTTGTAATTGTAATTTAAATGGGTTCCAAAATAATTTTTGAGGATTACATTTTTATCTAGTAGTTCGCTTTCAGTTCTGTGCATTCCCGTTCCATCAATAGAGGAAAAAGCCAACTCTTCATTTTCTAAAGTGTCCACAATATTGGCATCTACTTTGTGTGAGGAAATAAAGCCAATAATATCTAAGTTTTTGATTGGCTCAATCTGAATTGCCACTCCTCTAAAAAATAAATTTTCTTCAGCAGCAGTATGGGCTTTTATCAGATTTCCACTCTTTTGAATATTTATTACTTCTGATGATTTTCCAAAACTCATACCGCTTTGCATCACTAAGCCTTGACCAAAGTTCATTTGATAGTCACCAATAATTACATTTTTTATTTTACCAATCTTTTTGGCTTGTATGTGAGCTGAATAAAAATCAAAACCATAAGGTTGATTGCTTCCCAGAAAATTTTCTCCAGCATCTTTTTCAGCAGTAAACCCTGCTTGCAAATAATTGCTTTTTAATTGATATTTAAAGTAGGTCCTGTGCGAGTTTCCTAGATATTGAATATCCCCATCATCATCAGGGTAATATCCTTTCTGCTTTTGCAAATAAAACTGATCTCTTATAATGACATACTGTTTCATATTTGCAAAAAGTTGTTTTGAAGTTAGAGTTGGATTTACTGAAATAAAAGGCAGTAGGTTTTGTATTGTTTGCACATCAAAACCGGCAATCGTTTGTAATTCTAAATAGGATAGGAGTTCTCCATTTTTAGCAATATGAGCTAATAATTTATCAATTTGATAGGCATTTAAGAAATACAATTGTCGTAACTCCTCCTTAGTTGTCTTGTTAAGATTGATTGGATTTTCAGCAAAACCATATAGTGATTCGTAAAGTTCGGCATAATCCAATTCTTCATCACTTGCTTCTGCAATTTGTTCAATTACTTCTTCCAATAGTTGATTGTTCTCCTGCCCAACACTTATTAAGCTAAAAGATAAAAGCCCAAAAAATAGCAAGAATTTTTTCATGCTAAAAAGAACTACTTACTGAAAATTGAGGAGAATAACCTAGTATTTGGTGTTTTTTTACGGCAATATCAAACTGAATATTATTTAGCGTATAACCAATTCCAAAAGTGTTTTGAGAAGGATTTGTGCTGAATCCAGTTCTCAACTGCATTTGCTTAATGATTTTGTATTCAAGCCCTATTTTGAGTTTTGCATCTTGATTGCTTTCTAGTTCTCCTTCCGTAAATACAGCAACTTTTTGGTTGGCATCATAGCGCAATCCCAATTTAAAAATGGATGGGATATTTTCTTTTTCATTCAGTTTGACCTCTATAGGATTAAAGATATGGGCGCCAAGAGTAAGATTTCGCATTAACTTTTTTTGAGCTCCTATTTCAAAAGTGAAATTATTATGATTATTAGTTCCTTCATCAACATAAACGCCTAAATAATCAACTTGAATTCCAAGATTAAAATTATCACTTAGTTTTTTTGAAAAAGCCAAACCAATCTTACTTTCATTATACAGTTCAAAACCAGTATAAGCAACATTTAATCCAAAAACACCGCCATTTACTGGTAGAGCAAAAACAGCAGTATGGGTGCTGAGTTCTTTTATTCCAAAAGAATTTTCTGTACCAGCTCCAATAGTAAATTTATTAATGTCAGCAAGACCCGCTTGATTGGTAAAATTGCTCCAAACAGAACTTTCAGCTGTGCCTATTCCAGCTAAAGAATTGCTTTTTGCATCATAAGGTTGACTAAAACTAATTAGGCAGAATAAACTAAATAATAGGGTAAAAAAATAGGCTCTCATTGGAGGCCCTAAAATAGTAAATTTATTGTACTCTGAAATGATATTCATGACTAGCCAAATCCTTATTGGCTTTTACAATTTTTTGTTTTAAGTTTTCTTTATAAGAATGAACTTTTGAATGAATATCTTCATTATCAGTTGCTAGTATTTGTGCTGCCAAAATTCCGGCATTCAGGGCTCCATCTAAACCAACAGTAGCAACAGGTATTCCTGGTGGCATCTGTAAAATGGAAAGTATTGAATCCCATCCATCAATTGAAATGGACGACCGACAAGGAACACCAATTACAGGAATTGTAGTAAATGCCGCTACTACCCCTGGTAGATGTGCGGCTCCTCCAGCTCCAGCAATAATAACTTTTATTCCGTTTGCTCTTGCATTTGTTGCAAAATCCTCTACCATTTCTGGAGTTCTGTGTGCTGATAAAGCATTTATCTCGAATGGGATTTCCATGCTATTTAAAAATTCAGCTGCATTTTTCATTATTGGCATATCAGATGCGCTTCCCATTATAATACTTACTACTGCTTTCATCTTTTTGTTTTTTTTAAGAATGCAAAGATATTATTTCCTCCATAATTTACATATTATATTTAAGGGTTTTTTGAATGGTCTTTGTTTGTTGCCAGCAATTTTCTCTTTTATCGATAAAAAAAAGATTTTATTTTTCAAAAAAGAGGTTTTTAAAAGTTACTAAGATTTTTTATGTATTATTTTTGAGTAGAATTATAATTTCTTATCAAACTTATTTTTTTGTAATCATTTGTTTTTGAACATGTTTTTGATTGTTTTTTAGTTTCACTTGAATAGTTATTAATTTCTCCTTTTTTTTGTGTTAGGGTAATAAAAGAGTATATATTTGCAGCCGCTTTTTGAGGGAAATCAAACTTGTTTTATTGGTAAGAACAAAAAAAGTTATAAAAATTGTTTGCTATTAATATTTATCTATTATTTTTGCAGCCCTTTTTAAAGAAGTTCATTGATATATTGAAGATAGAATTAATTACATCCAATTACAGTCAATTACAAATTTTTTATACAACGAAGAGCTTGATCCTGGCTCAGGATGAACGCTAGCGGCAGGCCTAACACATGCAAGTCGAACGGTAACATGAGAGCTTGCTCTTGATGACGAGTGGCGCACGGGTGCGTAACGCGTATGCAATCTACCTATAACTGAGGGATAGCCCAGAGAAATTTGGATTAATACCTCATAATAATATTTTTTGGCATCATTAAATATTTAAAACTCCGGTGGTTATAGATGAGCATGCGTTCTATTAGTTTGTTGGTGAGGTAAAAGCTCACCAAGACTACGATAGATAGGGGGCCTGAAAGGGTGATCCCCCACACTGGTACTGAGACACGGACCAGACTCCTACGGGAGGCAGCAGTGAGGAATATTGCACAATGGAGGAAACTCTGATGCAGCCATGCCGCGTGCAGGATGACGGCCCTACGGGTTGTAAACTGCTTTTTTACAAGAAGAAACCTTGGTACGTGTACCAACTTGACGGTATTGTAAGAATAAGCACCGGCTAACTCCGTGCCAGCAGCCGCGGTAATACGGAGGGTGCAAGCGTTATCCGGATTTATTAGGTTTAAAGGGTTCGCAGGCGGAATTTTAAGTCAGTGGTGAAAGCCTATAGCTCAACTATAGAACTGCCACTGATACTGATATTCTTGAGTGTAGATGAAGTGGGCGGAATATGTCATGTAGCGGTGAAATGCATAGATATGACATGGAACACCAATTGCGAAGGCAGCTCACTAAACTATTACTGACGCTCATGAACGAAAGCATGGGGAGCGAACAGGATTAGATACCCTGGTAGTCCATGCTGTAAACTATGATCACTAGATGTTGGCGATATATTGTCAGTGTTTAAGAGAAATCGTTAAGTGATCCACCTGGGGAGTACGTTCGCAAGAATGAAACTCAAAGGAATTGACGGGGGCCCGCACAAGCGGAGGAACATGTGGTTTAATTCGATGATACGCGAGGAACCTTACCAAGGCTTAAATGTAGATTGACAGATTGTGAAAACAGTTTTTCTTCGGACAATTTACAAGGTGCTGCATGGTTGTCGTCAGCTCGTGCCGTGAGGTGTCGGGTTAAGTCCCATAACGAGCGCAACCCCTATTTTTAGTTACCAGCGAGTAATGTCGGGAACTCTAGAAAGACTGCCTGTGTAAACAGTGAGGAAGGTGGGGATGACGTCAAATCATCACGGCCCTTATGTCTTGGGCTACACACGTGTTACAATGGTTACTACAGTGGGCTGCCATCTGGCAACAGAGAGCAAATCCATAAAAGTAATCCCAGTTCGGATCGGAGTCTGCAACTCGACTCTGTGAAGTTGGATTCGCTAGTAATCGTATATCAGCAATGATACGGTGAATACGTTCCCGGGCCTTGTACACACCGCCCGTCAAGCCATGGAAGTTTGGAGTGCCTAAAGTCAGTAACCGTAAGGATCTGCCTAGGGTAAAACAGATAACTAGGGCTAAGTCGTAACAAGGTAGCCGTACCGGAAGGTGTGGCTGGAATATCTCTTTTTTTGAGTATTGTTTGTATTAATTCTATCTTCTTTTTTCCCTTTTTCAGTCTCGTAGCTCAGCTGGTTAGAGCGCTACACTGATAATGTAGAGGTCGGCAGTTCGAGTCTGCCCGGGACTACTTTAATAGGGGGGATTAGCTCAGCTGGCTAGAGCGCCTGCCTTGCACGCAGGAGGTCATCGGTTCGACTCCGATATTCTCCACATCAAAGTTCTTTGACATATTGTAATGAATATATATACTTAATTTTTAAAAGTTATTAAGGGCGTATG
>JADHRO010000117.1 GCA_016777395.1 Chitinophagales bacterium
ATACCAATCCGATTCGTACAAGAAAAGATAGAAAAGCCAATTTAGATATTGCTTTCTTCGGCTTGACTGAGAAAGACCTCAAGAAGGAATTCTTTGCAGGAGAAATTGCCGGTTTAGGAAAAACAAGTTTAGAAAATATTATTGTCCATTTGAAACAGGGGTATTGCTCTACGATTGGTTGGCAATATAATTATGTAAGAGATGCCGAGGAGTTAAAATGGCTAAGAAAGAAAATTGAAAACAACCCGAACTTCAAACAATTTGATATTGCGAAGAAAGAATCCATCTTAAGAGAACTTAATCATGCCGTAGTTTTTGAACAGTTTTTGGGTAAAAAATATATTGGCGAAAAGCGATTCTCCTTAGAAGGAGGCGAAACCACAATACCTGCTTTATTGACCATAATTGAAACTGCTGCCCGCGCTGAAACCCCAGTAGACGAGGTTGTTATTGGTATGGCCCATCGGGGAAGATTGAATGTTCTTACAAATATATTGGGTAAAACATACGAAGAAATTTTTAATGAATTTGAAGGAAATGAGCCCTTAAAAACCATGGGGGATGGTGATGTTAAATACCACCTTGGTTTTCGATCTACCCATTTAGCACAGAATGGAAAAGAAGTGCATCTTGAACTTATGCCAAATCCCTCTCATTTGGAAGCGGTATATCCTGTACTTGAAGGATTTACTCGAGCAAAAGCAGATATCATATATAATTCAGAGTACAAACGAATCTTACCCATAATTATACATGGAGATGCTGCTGTTGCCGGGCAAGGGGTCGTATACGAAACCTTGCAAATGAGTAAGTTGCACGGATATCTAACCGGTGGAACTATTCACTATGTGATTAACAATCAAATTGGCTTTACTACGGATTTTGATGATGCTCGTTCTTCTGATTATTGTGATAGTATCGCTAAAACTATTGACGCACCTATTATTCAAGTCAATGGAGATGATGTCGAAGCGGTAATATTTGTAGCTGAACTCGCTGCAGAGTATAGACAATTATTTAAGAAAGATATTTTCATTGATATGGTTTGCTATAGAAAGCATGGACATAATGAAAGTGATGATCCAAAGTATACGCAACCCCGTTTATACGCCAAAATCAGTAAACACAAAAACACTAGAGATATTTATTCAGCCAAGCTAGCCGAGCAAGGAGATATAGGAAAGGAATTGGCAAAAAAAATGGATAAAGAGTTTTGGGCAGAGTTACAGGATCGTTTAGATCGTGTCAAAGAAAACACTGCTGTTTACAAACCACAACCACCAGAGTTGGCATGGAAAAAACTAAGAGCTTCAACTGTTAAAGATTTTCATATTTCTCCAAAAACATCCATCACCAAAACAAAAGCAACTGAAATAATAAAGGCCTTGATTACCTCGCCTGGTAATTTCACTCCCTTGCGAAAAGTGGCAAAATACCTAGACAACAGAAGGCGGATTATGCAGGATGAAAAATCTATTGATTGGGCTGCTGCAGAGCTCTTAGCCTATGGGTCTATCCTACAAGAAGGAAATGATGTGCGAATGAGTGGACAAGATGTGAAAAGAGGCACATTCTCTCATCGTCATGCAGTTATTTCTGATGAAAAAACTGGCGAAGAATTTAATCGACTAGGACTTATTAATAAGAATCAAGGTGAGTTTAGAATTTACAATTCACACCTCTCTGAATATGCTGTACTTGGTTTTGAATATGGATACTCTTTAGCCAGTCCAGATTCTCTAGTCATTTGGGAAGCTCAATTTGGCGATTTTTCAAATACCGCACAATGTATTATTGATCAATTTATTGCCTCTGGAGAGAGCAAATGGAGCAGATGCAGTGGTTTGGTTATGCTTCTCCCCCATGGATATGAAGGACAAGGACCAGAACATTCTAGTGCCCGTTTAGAACGTTTTCTTCAAATGGCAGCTGAACACAACATAGTGATTACAAATATTACGGACAGTGCCAATTTATTTCATGGTATTCGAAGACAACAAAAATGGGATTTTAGAAAACCCTTAATTAATATGTCGCCGAAATCTTTACTGCGGCATCCTAGGACATCTTCACCTATTGCGGATTTGTTCAAAGGAACATTTAAGGAAATCATAGATGATTCCTCAGTTAAGGATGCTAGTAAGGTCAAACGACTATTACTCTGTTCGGGAAAAGTAGCCTTTGATTTGATTGAAAAAAAGGAGAATGAGAATCGAGATGATATTGCTATCGTTCGATTAGAGCAATTGTACCCGATTAATGACATGTTCTTAGACCGTATTTTTAATAAGTACAAACAAGCTGATATAGTTTGGGTCCAAGAAGAACCCGAGAATATGGGCGCATGGCAATATATGCTTAATAGATTCTACAAGACAAGAACTATAGAATGTGTAGCAAGAAAAGTAAGTGCTTCTACAGCTACTGGATACAAGAAACAACACCTCAAAGAACAAGAAGAAATACTAAATAGAGCCTTTAACGGATAAACTAAACACTATGTCAAAAATTATCGAAATGCACGTGCCTAACTTAGCAGAATCAATAACTGAAGTCACCCTTGCTCAATGGTTAGTTGAAGATGGTGACTATGTTGAAATTGATCAAGCTATTGTTGAAATGGAAACTGACAAAGCTTCTCAAGAACTATTTGCTGTTCAAAGTGGGCAAGTTAAGTTTGAAGCTGAAGAAGGAGAAGACTTAGCAATTGGTGCACTTATCTGCAAAATTGATACTTCTGTTCAAGCAACAGCAAGCGAGAAAGAAGCTCCTCCTGCCGAGGAAAAAGAGGAAGCTGCGCCTGTCACAAAAGAAGAGAAGAAAGTCTCAGTGACAAAAACATCGCCTCCAAGTCTTGTATCTGGTCATACGTCTCCTGCTGCTGCGAAGATAGCTGCTGAACATGATTTAAATACGGGAAACATTATTGGTTCAGGCCCTAGTGGAAGGATTACGAAAGCAGATGTCATAAAAGCTATAGAAAACGGAACAGCAACCATCCAACAAGGTGCTGCTGCTTTATTAGGATCAGGTAAATCTTTTTCAAGAGAAGAGCGATCAGAAAGAATGTCGCGTTTACGTAAAACTATTTCCGAACGATTAGTATTTGCCAAGAATTCAACAGCTATGCTAACCACGTTTAACGAAGTAAACATGGAACCTATTTTGGCAATAAGAAAGAAATATAGAGACCCATTTTATAAGAAATATGGAGTAGGCATCGGGTTTATGTCTTTCTTCAGTAAAGCCGTAGCCTTATCCTTAACTAAATTTCCAGCAGTAAATGCTCAACTTGATGTTGACAAGGGAAATGTAATCTATCATGACTACGTCGATATTTCAATAGCAGTCTCCACACCAAAAGGATTAGTTGTTCCAGTTATACGCAATGTAGAATCATTAAGCATGGATGGAATAGAAAAAGAAGTCAAACGATTGGCCGTGCGAGGAAGAGATGGACAATTAACGATGGATGAAATGAGCGGAGGAACATTTACAATTACCAATGGTGGTGTTTTTGGGTCATTACTTTCTACTCCTATAATCAACCCACCACAAAGTGCCATCTTAGGTATGCATAAAATTGAAGAAAGACCTGTGGCTGAGAATGGACAAGTCGTCATTAAAAACATGATGTATTTAGCTTTAAGTTATGACCATAGAATCATTGATGGAAAAGAATCAGTAAGCTTTTTAGTTTCGGTAAAAGATTACCTAGAAAATCCAGAAACCATGTTATTGGGAGCAGACCCTTTAGACATCTTATTGGGAATGTAAATTATTCCTTCAGATAAAAAAGACCTAAGCTAAATTAGCTTAGGTCTTTTTTTTGCCTTATAAACTAAATACACTTACTAAATAAAACATACACCTAAATCATTCATAAGTTATAATTAGAATATTCAATAGACATTCGAGTATTGCTAATTTAAACTTATTGAAATGAATCACCCCATCCCCTACTTGTTCATTGTAATCTTTCTGCTTCAAAGTTGTGATAAAGAAAATGACGATTTTTCACTTTCGCCCAAAGTTAAATACTCAAAAATTATTACTCAAAAATCGCCTTATACGCACCCCACAGCCCCCATTGGCACTACAGTCAATTTCCACCTCTTAGACCGCCGTATAGTCCTAGAAAATTCGAATGACTTTTCAATTCTAATGTGGTCCTTAGCAGATGAAGAAATATCAAAGTTTGAAAATGACATTGGCTTTACATCCTTAATGGATCTAAAACCCAAAGAGCAAGATATTACCGATATTAAAAAAGTACTGAGTCCAGACGGACTTATACAAATCAATCCCTGGGTTTTTAAATTGGACTTTGAAGAACAATTAATCTATGTTCTCCCTGTCACTCATATCAGTCAAATTGATGACCTTAAGGAAAAGCGAACAAGCAACTCTAATATTCAAGTTTTTACTTTTATGGATGACGTTTGGCAGCTTTTAGAAGAAGGTGAGGAAAATATTCAGACTGATTCGAATATTAAACGTTGCCGAGAAGCTAAAGCAAAAAACAAACAAGTATACGCAACAACGAGTATATGCAACTGCACGCCTTATTATTGGCAAAAAACTACTATATCTGTTAGATATAATAAATTCGGCATCTGGGAAACCGTAAAGGCCTTTTACTACACCAATTTCTACAATGTTTATGGTCAATCAAATAATCAATACACCAACTCTAGCCTCCTTAGTGGAACTATACACTATCATTTTGATGAACGTTGTGGGATAAGCTATTATGGCACACGGATCCTTCCCTCTGGGCAATTTAGTCAAACAAGCTATACCCTGCGCTCCAATAAAAAACCTTTAGAGCGCAATAAATCCGTGGTTAATATGACTGTAAATACAAGCTACATCGTAAGTCCACCCGAACCTGCGCAATCGATTAACACCCTACTCAACAATTTCTAAACGATGATTTACAGAGCAATACTTTTAATGTTGATTCCATTAATCACTTCAGCACAGCCAGGGAATTGGCAAATAGACATAAATACAGGTTTCAATCTATCCTTTAATCAGATGAAATGCTTACAAGGAAATAAAGAAAATATGTCAAACACCATCCGACCAGGTGGCTGGTGGTCGCTACTTTTTAAATATCCAATCCATGAAAATACGATGATACACACAGGGATAGGTAGCTCAGCATACAAATACCAATACCGTTATCGAATTGATCAAGGAAATGGAGAAGGTAGCAAAGGGCAGGCTTATATTTGGGAGATTCCTCTTGGAATTGAAAATATATGGAAGAGAGCCTTTATTGAATTTTCATCTGTCTATGGAATAAAGTACAGCCTCAATCGATTAGGCGCTCCATTTAATTTAGAAAGTACGAGTCAAGTATTCAATCCAAATGGCGAATTAGTTTACGAACAACATTTAAGAGAGTTTAGCAATCCTCAAAACAATCATATGGCATCTCTATATGTGACGTCGAAATTGACCTTTAAGCTTAGATCAAGATTTACCCTTGCCATAAGTTTAGGCTATAATCAAGGCTTAAACCAACATGAAAGTTTTTTGTTCGAAGCCATCAATATTAAGCCACTTGAAAACAATAGAAAAATTGACCGCTATGCATATTCCACAAAAAGAAGCTACTTGCACGCTGGGCTAGTCTTTAACTGTCTGTTCAAAACAAAACAAGAACATATTCCTCAACACACACAAAAACCAGCGGTTATATCGGACTGACCATCCCTATTAGTAGAAGTTTGAATGCTAAACAAACTAAAAAAATGCCAAGTCTCAGAAAAGCGAAAATGAGAAAGAATTTTTTTAAAAAAACATGGAAGAGTAGCATGTATAATGCAAGGCCCCCACTTCCTCAAAATCAAAACCATGAAAAATATATTAATTCTATTTATAAATACCCTAATCACACTGAATCTTAATGCACAGAACGGAATTTTTATTTATCCAGTAAAATATTTGAACTCGAAAGATATATTGATAAAAACTCCATTTTCGTCTGAGCAGCATTACCTAAAGCTTGAAGGAGAGTCGAGTATACTCGAACTTACAGAAGGTAATGTCCTTATAGAGAATATTAGCGAAGGTAAAACCTTGACAATTCTCATAAAATCTACCGAAAACGACTCCATACTCACCAAAATAAGCATTGATAAAAAACAATCGGAAATGCTTCAATTAGACTTACCTATCTATAGAGCATTATCTCAGTGGGCAATAGAAGAAAACCAAAGCCAATCATTAAGTGATTTGCTAATTAGTATGCAAAACGAAAACAACATACTCAATGAAGAGATTTTATACTTTCTACAGACTTACCTGGACGGTATTCCACAATTTGACCGAGATATTTCTCTATCCAAAAATGTCAAGAATGCTTTTTCGGAATTCAAGCATTCTAAAAAATTACTGAGTGGTTGTCAATGTGTTCAGTTAAATCATGATGCAGAAATTGCACCTTTAAAACCGAACTCAGGCAACTATCTCAATGGATATAATTACCTTGATGCTAGCGGACAATTTTCACAAGGCATTAACAATATGACCTATTTTGATAGTAGTTCTCCAAAATGGCACAGATGGTATACCAATGAAAAAGGACCTGCGCATGACAATTTCCTGAGACAATATGATCAAGGAGGAAGATTTAGTTATGAATGGTCTTCCTTCGGTCAAGATAATTCAGGAAGTCATTCACCAAGTCTAAACAATGCGAGTATTCTTTTCAACTTCTTTTGTACTGAAATAGGAGAAGAACTTCCTGATGACTGCGGCTGTACCAAAAAGCTTACAATTCTTTATCGATATGATACAAAATTTAGCGTAATTGCTTCCAAGCTAAAGCCCCT
>JADHRO010000118.1 GCA_016777395.1 Chitinophagales bacterium
CAATATAAAATTCAAAATAGTTATTTGCCTTACTTATTTCCCCTTCAAGACTTTCCAGTTTCACGCTGTATTTGTGTATACCAATAGCATTTGCCTGAACTGTAAAACTTGTACTTTGCTCATCAAAATCGTTTTTTATTTGCAATTTTTTACGATCTATAGTGCGCGCATTTTTACCTAAAGTGATTTGATAGCTTTTCCCCTTTAAATGGTTGGCTTGCAGGTCTATATCAATTTGAATTTCATCGTCGAGGTAGGCCAGTTTGTTATGCCTTACCGCTACAACTTTCACATCGGTTTGTTGATTGGTGTCACCCAGAGCTATTGTGTATAAGGGAAAATTAAAGTCATTGTAGCTTGGATTGCTCCCTTGATTGTAAATGCCATCTGTGGCAAATATTACTGCACCCACATTTTGATTATAGTAGAGCCCATTTAATTGATTTAATGCATGGCTTAAATTGCTACTTTTCCCTGTAAAGTTGAGCGTATCGTTTTCTTGTATACCTTCATCAAAAGTGAAATAATCTATCTGATATTGTTCACCTAAGGTGCTTAACATTTGATTCGTCTTGCTTAAATAAGCAGCAGAATCCTCAGAAGACAATCCCAATAGAATGGATTCACTATTATCGTGAACATAGACAATTACCGGGTCAATTTTATCAATATTTCTAGTTTTAATCAGGGGGGATAACAACAAAAAAGACAGCATACTTACTACCACAAAACGCAGGAGACTGAGCACTCTCTTGTACCATAAAATGTGTTTTTGATCGTTATTGAAATGGGTGCTCCGGTAGTATAGGGCAACCGCATAAATAGCACCTAGGGCAATACAAAGCAAAAAAAACCAAGAAGGATAAGAGAGTATTATTTCCATTAGCGGTTTAAACCTCCACAAACACTCAATACTTGGCCATTGACATAACTTGACAAATCGGATGCTAGGAATAAAGCAGTATTTGCTACTTCTTCAGCAGTTCCCATTCTTTTTTGTGGAATACCACTTAAGTATGATTTTTTCACATCTTCAGGCAATTCTTCAGTCATATCTGTTTCAATAAATCCAGGAGCGATAGCATTACTTCTGATAGCTCTTGAACCTAATTCATCAGCTATGGATTTAGTAAACCCAATAATACCCGCTTTTGATGCGGCATAATTAGATTGCCCTGCTTGTCCTTTCATTCCAACAATAGAGGTAAGATTAATGATACTCCCTTTTCGTTGCTTAAGCATCAGATAAGAAACGGGTTTCGTAATATTAAAGATCGATTTTAGGTTGTTATCCATCACTTCATCCCAGTCTTTTTCTCCCAGTCGAAGTAATAAATTATCTCTTGTGACACCTGCGTTGTTGACCAGTACATCGATACCACTGAAGTCCTCAAGCACATTTTCACAAAGCGCTTGAGCATCATCAAAGGATGCCGCATCAGACTTATACCCTTTAGCCTCAACGCCCATATCTTTGAGCTCACTTTCTAAGGCATTTGCTTTTTCCACTGAAGATCGATAAGTAAAGGCAATATTACAGCCTTGCTGAGCAAAAACCTTAGCAATAGCATTTCCAATTCCTCTTGATGCACCTGTAATCAGTGCTGTTTTGTTTTCTAATAGCTTCATAAGTAGATTTTGAGATGGTGAAAATACTAAGAATAAATTACAGTATAAAGTCTTTTGGCTAAGTTATGGGTATGGATGCAGGAGTTCAGTCCCTTATCTTGAATCCAGTGGACGAGAGCCAAACAAAAAAAAGACCCCGCAGGCGGAGTCTTTTTAGAATATATACGTTCAAATTAAGCCAATACTTTCGCCATCATTTCTCCAATATCAGCAGGAGATTCAACAACATGTATTCCGCATGCTGCCATAATTTTCATTTTCGCTTCCGCAGTGTCATCTGCACCGCCTACAATAGCTCCGGCATGTCCCATGGTTCTTCCCTCAGGAGCAGTTTGCCCCGCAATAAAACCAACTACAGGTTTGGTTCCATTTGCTTTTATCCATTTGGCTGCATCTGCTTCAAGATTTCCGCCAATTTCACCAATCATTACGATTCCTTTGGTTTCAGGATCATTCATCAAGAGCTCCACAGCCTCTTTTGTGGTAGTTCCAATAATTGGATCTCCACCTATTCCGATTGCTGTAGTTATACCCAAGCCTGCCTTTACCACTTGGTCTGCAGCCTCATAGGTGAGTGTTCCAGATTTAGAGACAATACCAATAGTCCCTTTCTTAAATACAAATCCAGGCATAATTCCAACCTTAGCCTCATCCGCAGTGATAACACCCGGACAATTAGGCCCAATCATTCTTACGTCACGACTATCAATAAAAGCTTTAGCTTTTACCATGTCCTGCACGGGAATACCTTCTGTAATTGTGATAATAACTTTTATACCCGCATCTGCAGCTTCCATAATTGCATCCGCTGCAAAAGCTGGCGGCACAAAAATAATTGAAACATCAGCGTTTACCTGCTTTACTGCATCAGAAACACTATTAAATACCGGACGGTCTAGATGCTGAGTTCCACCTTTACCAGGTGTCACACCACCAACCACATTGGAGCCATAAGCAATCATTTGCTCAGCGTGAAATGTACCTTCTTTACCGGTAAATCCTTGGACAATAATTTTTGAATCTTTGTTAACAAGCACGGACATTGCAAATTCATTTTAAGTGGACTGCGAAAGTAAGTATTTTTTTAAAGTTTCAGTAATTATTCGCTTAGAAGATAGGATCCATTTTCCAATTTAAAAAGTAGCTTAAACTCCTTCATCTTTTTAAACTGCGTTTGCGATAGATTTTCTCCTTTCTAAGTCCTTTGAATAAGGCCAAAGTAGCTTACAGTATCATTGTTTTTCAAAAATTGCGGGTTGCCCCAACGGCGCGTATATGGAATAAGTTTTGCCTCCTTCGAAAATTTCATCAGTGAAAAAATGCTTCCATACTCCTGCAGGGAGATAAATCATTCGAGTATCCGTTTTTTCCTTCAAAATTGGACAGACTAAAAGCTTATTGCCTACCATGATTTGATCCTTTATATTAATCGTTTTTTTGTCATTTGGATAAAGCATGAAAAGTGGTCTGACCAGTGGGTATCCATCGGTTATCAATTCTTCTTGGGCTGCTTGAAAATGAGTAGATATTAACTTTTGATGAATCCGGTCAAATTGCGCAAAAAATGCCAACATCTCCTCATCTTGATATATTTGACTCATTTGTTCAGGAAGAAGTCCCTCATGACTTCTCCAAATTGGGGTAAAAGCTTCAAACTCTATCCATCGCTTGAGTAATTCATCATTTCTCAAAAATTTAATGGGGCCAAATTTTATGGCTGTGTAGCCCCCTATGTCGCTGTGCACTACAGGGATACCTGATATAGAAGCGGTATTATAGGCTGTAACTGCTGAGGCTAGACCGTCATGCTCACCAAAATTTGCCAATTGATCACCAAGCCACATTACTCGGGGAGGACTGTTTTTTTCTGCATACCAGGAACGATTAAAGATAAAAAAGTCGTCACTGGATAAGTTTTTTTCTTCGCAAAAATCGCTTAAGGCTTCATAATTGACAGCTAACCATTGGGCCGGAAAATCATTATGATACAATGGCTTCTCAATAGTATTGGCTAGCTGAATATTGTCAAAAGGAAGCCATTCTCCAAAGTCACACATCCAACCGTCAAAACCTGTTAGTAGTATATTTTTTTGGATAATATTCTTCATCCAGAGCAGTGCTTTTCGGCTCGATAAATCGATCATATGAGCTTTGAATCCTCCCGCCTTAAATTTGTAGGGATATCCTTCGTTATCTTTTATAAAAACCTCCTTATCGATGCCCCTTATTGTCTGTAAACCATCTTCTACGAAGTATGGATTAATATAAGCTAAGACCTTAATATCTTGCTGGTGCAAACTGTCTATCCAAGTTTCTAAATTCGGATAGCTCAAATAATTCGGTCGCCAATCCCATTGAAGTCTACTGCCTATCCTGGTTTGCCTTTTGCCAACCCAATCTTGAATCCAAATGGCGCTTACATCTATATGTTGGTCTTTTAATCGATTAATCAAACTATCGACCTTTATTTTACCTCCTTGAACTCCTAGAATAAATCCTTGCATCCATTTTTGAAGCTTATAGGTGTTTCTGATAGTATCGCTCGCTAAACTTGCAAACTGTAGGGGCGTTTGTTGAAATATTTGCAGGCTTGGTTTGGCTTCCCACTGCGTTCCGAGAAAATTTGAGTGAAAGGAAATCGTCCGTTCATTGGTGAAATCTGCTTCCCAAATTACGTCTTCAGCATGACTGTGCAAATAGTAGCTCTTTTGATTGGAGGAGTAAAATTTAGGCATGGGAGCATAAGTCGTGTGATGGTTACCCGCTGCTCCAAAAATATTGGCCAGGAAGGTGCTTCCCTTATCTCCACGACCTACTCCATTTTCTTCTACGATTAAAGGAAATTTCGTGCCTTTTAAATTCCAATTAGAATACTGAATGCCTCCACCAAAAATACCTGTGGAAGTATTGGGGATAGTATAACTTATCGCATTTATTTCCTTAGGTAAATCAGCGATGATTTTTATCTCGACTCCAGAATAATCATTGCGATAAATCTCTTGCACAGATAATATAAGCTCATAGTTTTTTTTCTTAAAGGTGTAAGCATAATAAATAAGGATGTCGTCTCCTGATTTTTTTAAAGCTTTAAACTGCATGTTTGTAGCTTCTTGAATACTTGATTTACGCATCGTGTAAGATCCTAATTTACCATTGATCTTGACCGATTGTTCTTCTAATTTTATGAAATTTGATGAATTTTTGGGAAAGCTAACCAGTGCCTCGTTTTCAATATTACTGAAGCAATGAATAGCGTACTGGTTTTCAATAATTCCCAGCTGAGCATCTATCTGGCTATGAATTAGGCAAAGCAATAAAAGAATCTTAAATTTGTTCAACATGGAGTATTCTAAGTTGAAAGCTAAAATACATGAAATTATTTTCGAAGCCGATACGCCGGCGGGTAAAAGTTTTGATGTAATACTGTTATTACTAATTTTGGTTAGTGTCGCAGCGACTATGCTAGAAACCGTCGTGAGTGTTCGAGAAAATTACGGGTCTTTACTCGTGACAATTGAATGGATCGTCACTGTTTTTTTTACACTAGAGTACTTTATGCGTATTTACAGTGCTAAAAATCCTTGGTCATACATTTTTAGTTTTTATGGTATCGTCGATCTGCTCTCGATTTTCCCTACTTATTTTGGCGTATTTAATCCAAATACTAAATCGTTAGCTGTCATACGCTCCTTGCGACTTTTAAGAGTTTTTAGAGTCTTGAAACTTGCCAAGTTTCTGAGGGCATATGAAAGTCTAAGTGAAGCTGTTTCGGAAAGTAAAAATAAAATTTTGGTTTTTCTGACGATGGTTGTGATCATTGTGCTTATTGTCGGGTCTTTGATGTATGTGATAGAAGGAAAAAATGGCAGTGGCTTCGATAATATTCCAGTTAGTGTTTATTGGGCCATTGTAACGGTGACAACTGTTGGATATGGAGATATTGCTCCGATCACTCCCTTGGGGCAGTTTTTTGCTTCCTGCCTGATGATAATAGGCTATGCAATTATTGCCATACCAACAGGTATTGTAGGGGCCGGAATAGTAAGTTCTAGTTTGAAAGCAGGTGTATCGGCTATAGTTTGTCAGGGCTGCAGAAGGGAAGATCATAAAATAGGAGCTGAGTTTTGTTACCACTGTGGAAAGAAGTTGAACGTTTGATGGATAAAATTAGAGTGGACAAATGGCTTTGGGCCATTAGAATTTTCAAAACCAGAACCTCAGCGACAAAGTCTTGTGAGGCGGGAAGAGTAAAAAAGGATGAAGAGAAATTAAAAGCATCTTCCAAAATAAGTACGGGGGATATTTTAAAGATTCGAGTTAATCAAATTACCAGAACATTAAAAGTGTTGACTATTATCACCAAAAGGGTTGGAGCTCCAATAGCCCAAACTTGTTTCGAGGATTTGACTCCTCCCGAGGATTTACTTATTCCAAGTATTAAATCAGCATTTTTATTGCCTAATGCTCATCGGGATAAAGGATTAGGACGCCCTACGAAAAAAGAAAGAAGAGATATTGATAAATTTTCAGATTACCAAGATCATTTTGAAGAAGATTAAATAGATAGCTAATGAAGCATGCAATAATAACAGGAGCGAATGCAGGAATTGGATTTTCTACGGCAAAAGCCCTACTAGTTAAAGGGTATAAAATTTCTATGTTTTGCCGAAACAAGGATAGGGCCGAGCTAGCAAAAAAAGAACTGATAGCGCTAACGGAAAATGACAACATAGATATCTTTTTAGTAGACTTTTCAAAGCTCTCTAGTATAAAAGTGGCATGCGATGAATTCAAATCGAAATATACATCTATTGATGTATTGGTAAATAATGCGGGTGCTACATTTGCTGAATTTACGATGTCTGATGATAAAATAGAAAAAACGATGGCGGTGAATCATTTTGGATATTTTGCCACCACCTATCATTTACATACTTTATTGGGCAAAGGAAGCAGAATTGTTAATGTTTCATCCAAGGCCCATTACGGGGGGTATATTGATCCAGATACTATTAATGAAAAGAAAGGGTATTCTGTCATTAAGCAATATCAAATATCTAAACTAGCTAATGTTTTGTTTACTAAGTTTTTAGCAAGAAAGTTTGAACATAGAGGGATCACTGTAAATTGCCTGCATCCTGGAGTTGTAAAAACCAAAATAGGTAATAAGGCAGGAAATAAATTGTTCGGATTGATGTGGAC